>NZ_JAVIMT010000088.1:0-219 GCF_031196675.1 Acinetobacter sp. 148
CTTTTGGCAAAGCCAATTTTAGTTCTAAGATACCATCTTCACTACGAATATTTCCTGAACGTCCACCGATTGCTTTAACCTGGGTAGAATAAAGATTACTCATTTTGATTACCTTTAAATAAATACATTGTGTGCAATATAATTGCACACAATGTATTTATGTCAACTGTTTTTTATATTCCATTTAACATAATAGAGCTTATACGAAACGTGTTTTTA
>NZ_JAVIMT010000089.1:0-209 GCF_031196675.1 Acinetobacter sp. 148
AAAAAAAAAAAAAAAAAAAAAAAAAAAAAAAAAAAAAAAAAAAAAAAAAAAAAAAAAAAAAAAAAAAAAAAAAAAAAAAAAAAAAAAAAAAAAAAAAAAAAAAAAAAAAAAAAAAAAAAAAAAAAAAAAAAAAAACACAAACCACAAAATTTAAAAAAAAAAAAAATAATTTAAAAAAAAAAAAAAAAAAAAAAATAAAAAAAAAATAA
>NZ_JAVIMT010000090.1:0-217567 GCF_031196675.1 Acinetobacter sp. 148
TTTATAATGATTTGACTATAACGTGGTTGTCCTGCATATACGGCATCTGCACCATAGGCAAATGCATAGCGCATGTTTTTAAGTGAACCTGCGGGAGAGAGAAGTTCGGTTTTCATAAAATAAAAGGCATAAAAAATATATGGTTTTATTTTATTAACTCTATATTTTCGATTCAACCTACTGAATTAGTAGGGATTTGATCTATAGCTTTTTGTACAGGTAGCATATTTTTTGCTAACTCTCCTAAACGCATCAAAGCATTTAACATTTTAGGATTTAACTCAAAACAAGCTGCAATACGTAAACAATGACTAAAACGTTTATCAGCCGAGCACAAAATTCCCGGCATACATAAGATTTTTTCATCCATGGCCTGATGAAACAGTTCTAGGGTATCAATTGATTCGGATAGCTCTAACCATAAAATAAATCCCGCTTGTGGACGACTGACTCGAGTACCGACTGGAAAATAACGACAAATATAAGATTTGATGGTGTCAATTTGTTGTTGATAGCGTTTTTGGAGCTGACGTAAATGTAGATCATATCCGCCATTTTCTAAAAAAAGTCCCAACGTTTCTGTGAGTAAAGCTGGCTCGGCAACAGTGGTTGTAAATTTAAGCTGCTGCACAATATTACGGAAGCGTCCAGCTTCTAGCCAACCAATTCGATAGTCGGGTGCCACAGTTTTGGTGTAGCTGCCACAAACCAAAACCCATCCATTTTGGTCAAATGCCTTAATGTTGGGTAGTAGAGGTTCGGTGAGTTGTAATTCGGCATACATCGCATCTTCAATAACAGGAATTTGGAATTGATTAGCGAGCTCTGCTAAACGACGTCGGTTACTTTCAGGCATGCTAAAACCAAGAGGATTATGTCCTGTTGGAATAGTTAATATGGCTTGTGCGCTTTGAGATTTTAAGAGTTCTTCAAGTGCGTCTAGACACATCCCTGTATGCGGCGAAGTAGGCACTTCTACAATTTTTCGTCCTAAATTCTGAAGAAGTGGATATAAGTTATGAAAAGTAGGAATCTCAAGTGCTATGCTGTCACCTGCTTGGGTGGTAGCCATAATCGCGAGACTTAAAGCCTCCATAGTGCCATGAGTCAGCACAATGTCATCTGCGGATAGAAACATGCCAAGCTGTAAACTTCGCCTCGCAATTTGAGTACGTAAACGTATAGAGCCGGGCGGTAAAGTATAGCTTTTAAAAATATCCGGCTGTGTTCGTAAAACCTGAGCAGTTAAACGTTTTAAGCGTTCAATCGGGTAGAAGTTTTCACCAGATGGGCAAGCTAGGGCCAAATTGACATAGTCGGGGTCCATCTGCTTTTTAACAATTTGCGCGAGAAAACAGCTAATTCCTGAAAGAGGCACTTTTTCTTCACTGATATAACGCTCCTCAAGATCTGGCAAGTTTGAAGGTGCATGACAAACATAGTAGCCAGACTGTGGGCGAACAGAAATTAAACCCTGGTCTTCAAGCTGCCGATAAGCTTCTTTTACGGTGTTAATACTAACTTGATAATGTTGGGCACAGTCTCGAATTGATGGCAACCGAGAACCCACAGGTTGCCTGCCATTCTGAATTTGAAGAGTAAGGTCATCACTCACTTTTTTATATTTGTACATATCAATTTATTAAAAAGCAAAAGCAATGGATACACTTTATAATGATCTCATATTTATCTCAAACATTGTGATTAATTTAGATTAATGCTTTTAATGGAGGGATGAGTTTCAAAAACTGTGTCTATTATTTTTCATATTAACTGATACTGTGACCATTAAAAATAAAACAGTAAGATCAAAAAATGGTGAGGATTTAAAGCCATATTTTAAATTACAAAATCAGTAGGAGTGGTCTATGTCTGTTGTTGCATTTAAACAAGTCGATGTTTTTACTTCA
Organism: Acinetobacter sp. 148; assembly: GCF_031196675.1. NCBI lineage: Bacteria > Pseudomonadati > Pseudomonadota > Gammaproteobacteria > Moraxellales > Moraxellaceae > Acinetobacter > Acinetobacter sp. 148. The sequence continues at coordinate 1,911 of NZ_JAVIMT010000090.1, forward strand.
CAAGCATTTAAAGGTAATCCTGTTGCAGTCATTATGGACGCCAGTACCTTAACATCTGAGCAGATGCAAGCCATTGCGAACTGGACCAATCTTTCTGAAACCACATTTGTATTGCCAGCCACTGATTCACAAGCTGACTATCAGGTTCGAATCTTTACTCCACAAAGCGAGTTGCCGTTTGCAGGACATCCTACCATTGGTACAGCCTATGCTTTGCTTGAGGCAGGTCTAATTAAAGCGAAAGAAGGTCAGCTGGTACAGCAGTGCGCTGCTGGTTTGGTGACATTGACCGTGAATGACTCAAATCATATTTCCTTTGAGTTACCTACACCTAAAATTACACCATTAGATGCACTGCAAACCGAGAAGTTGGCCCAGATTTTAAAATGTAAAATTAATACTCAATGGAATGCCGCATTGGTAGATGTCGGAGCCCGCTGGGTTGTATTGCAAGCTGTTAATGCTGAGGCTGTTTTGGCAAGTCAGCCTGATCTAAATGCTTTAAAGCAATTTAGTTTAGAGATGAAAGTAACAGGCTCTACAATTTATGGATTTTATGAAGAAAGTAATGAGCAAAAGCGCATAGAAGTTCGTTCATTTGCTCCGGCATATGGAGTTTACGAAGATCCTGTTTGTGGTAGCGGTAATGGTAGCGTGGCATCTTTCATTCGTTACCATGGTATTTTGCCTGCGCAAAATGATGTGGTGCTTTCTTCTCAGGGGCAAGCTTTAGGGCGTGAAGGACAGCTTCAACTTGAATTACATCAAGATAAAATTTTAGTGGGTGGAGCTGCTGTTACTTGTATCGACGGTACGATTAAGTTGTAAAAACAGAAATAAAAAACCGAGGACTTTGCCTCGGTTTTTTAATTAGAAAAAATCTTATTTTTCTACGAACGCACGTTCAATGACATAGTCGCCCATTTCACCCATACGAGGTGATTCAACTAAACCGTGTTGGTCAAGTAACGCAGCAACATCTTTCAAGAATGCAGGGCTACCACAAAGCATTGCGCGGTCAGTTTCACGGTTGAAACGTGGTAAACCAATTTTTTCAAATAAAGCACCAGTTTCAATTGCAGTTGTTACACGGCCTTGAGTATGGAAAGGTTCACGAGTAACGGTAGGGTAGTAAACAAGTTTGTCTTTAATACCTAATTCTTCAAAGAACTCATTGTTTGGTAATTCGTTCAAGATTAGGTCTTGATAAGCTAATTCAGAAATATAACGTGTACCGTGAACCACGATTACTTTTTCAAAGCGTTCGTAAGTTTCTGGGTCACGAATAATTGACAAGAATGGAGCAAGACCAGTACCAGAAGATAATAGATACAAGTTTTTACCAGGTAAAAGGTCATCATGAACCAATGTACCTGTTGGTTTTTTAGAAACTAAAATTTCGTCGCCAACTTGTACTTTTTGCAAAATCGAAGTTAAAGGACCGTCTTGTACTTTAATCGAGAAGAATTCTAACTCTTCTTCGTAGTTCGCACTTGCAATCGAATATGCACGCATTAACGGTTTGCCATTCACTTCAAGTCCGATCATCACGAACTGACCATTTTTAAAACGTAAGCTAGCGTCGCGTGTAGTTTTAAAACTGAAAAGGGTGTCATTCCAGTGGTGCACATGAGTAATGCGTTCAACGTTAAAAGCAGCCATTAAAGGTCTCGATCACGATTAAAAGAAAACAGGTTGCTATTCTAATCTAATTTCATTCCCGATAAACTGAATATATTTAATTGTGTTTATAAGAAAAAGTGATGATGAATTCTGTCACCCTCCCAATAGTCGGGCACATGTGCTCACCTTTTCGAGAAAAATTTGGTATTCCACGTCAGCCTAATTTGGTCAATATCGAGTCTTATATCGAAATGGTAGAACCTTATAATGACTTATTAGCTTTTGAGGGAATCGAACAATTTAGTCATCTTTGGCTCATCTGGCAGTTTCATGACAATAAAAATCAGGAGACTGCAACTAAGTTTCGGCCTCAAGTTCGCCCACCACGTCTAGGGGGCAATGAAAAAATAGGTGTGTTTGCAACACGTAGTATGTATCGTCCGGCGCCTATAGGCTTATCTGTAGTACGTTTAAACAAGGTTGAAAAAGTCGGTAAATCATTAAGAGTTTATGTTACTGGCAGTGATTTATTAAATGGCACGCCAATTTTAGATATTAAGCCTTATATTCAATATTCAGATGCAATCGTTGATGCTCAAAGTGGTTATGCGCAGGCCGAACCAGAACGAAAATCGGTCTTATGGTCTGAAAATGCATTGTCTACCCAGCAGTCTCTTTTTAAAAATAAAGAAATTAATGCACAATATCTTGATGAATTAGAACAAGTATTGTCATTAGATCCTAGACCTGCCTATCAAGAAGACCCTGAACGAGTCTATAAAATGAAATTTTCGAATTTTGATATTCATTTTAAAGTTAATGGCAATGTCATTACAGTTGTTGATATGGTGAAAGACACATCGCTTGTGTAATAAAGCTATTTAAAACCAATGTATGTTCATCCAGAGCAAGCTAATAAATATTGTCATATGCAAAATTTGGGCAGGTATGAAAGCAAGGGCATAATGCAGTCCACCCGAAATGGCAGAGTTAATGCTCTTGGCAATTGCATGAACAGCAAAGCCACCCATGAACGCGATTAATAACGACGTCTGAGAGTTATTTGGTTCACCTTGTACAATCACTGCCGCAATAGCGGCATGTATTTCGAATAATGAGGCAAGTAGTGTCCCTGCGATTAAGCCTGCATTACCTAAATATAGGCTTAGACCATAAACCCCTGCCTGAATGAGCGTAAGTGTCCCAGCAATAATAATCGCTTCTTTTAAGCTGAACATTCTGGTATCGAGTTCGGATGAAGACATACTTGGTTCTGCCTTACGTAATAAAATGAAGGCCCATACCGCTAAAAAAGCCAATGCAATGAGCGTTGGAAATATAATGAGTTTGAACCATGCCAAACTTATACCGATGACAATAATTAAGGTTTGTACCAATGTGGAAACGCATGACATTAATGCTGCACCTGCATTTGTTTTTGCATTCGCGCGACCAGAGCGTACTTCTAAGCCTAGACTCGCGATGGTGGCAGTACTTGAAACAAAACCCGAGGCTAAAGAAGAAAGTAATAAGGCATTTTTAGAGGATAAAAGCCGTTTTGCAATATGTGCAAGGGCTTGTACAAATAAAATCAACGTCAGTAACTTTAAAATCACATGAGGGTTTAGAACGGGTCCCCAAAAAGGTTTATTGGGAACTAAAGGTAAAGCAATTAGAAGTAGAGCAAGTAAAAAAATCCCGTCGCGCAATTCCGATTCGGTAATCCATTGACTGGCAATGCCGTGCATTGATTGTTTTGCTAATAAAATAATCGTCATGATGACGGCGAGTCCCGCAGCTAACGAAATATTCCAGATACAAAGTGCCCCAATGAAGTAAGTCATAATAAAGGCAAGTTCTGTAGTGACACCGGGATCATTTGGCTGATTTTTAAGAGATACGATACTGATCGCACCTATAAGTAGAGCGCCTACAATCCCAATTGCGGTACCAAATAAAAAACAAATTGCTCCAAGTAGGGAACTAATTGCAAAAGAACGAAAACCCGCGAAAGTTTTATATTCGTGTTTTAACTTACTTCGTTCGCGCTCTAGACCTACTAATAAGCCGCAGCCTAATGCAGCCGCAATGGTGGTAATAAACTCTTCAAAAGATACGGTTTGTAATGACATTGTCATTGGAAGATTCATAATACTTCCTCTTTGGTTTATTGTTATATGTAGATGTCAGCTATTTAAAAATCATGTATTCCATTTCAGTTTATGCTTTTTCTTGTATTGAGCCTAGTCTCTTTTTTAATCAAACTATCACAATAAGCATCTTTATAAATATGATCTACGACACAAAAAAATACTAAGTTGAGAATTGTATTAATTATTTGAAGTTCAAAGATATTTAAAAGCTAAACTTGGGTTTTTTAGACGGGCTAAATCTAAAACTTCTCTGATATATTATAAAAATATATTGGGGAAAACACATGAATATACATGTAGAAATAGACACACATTGGTGTCTAGAACAACTATTACAAGAAGGCCGTATCACTGAACGAGATAAGTTACTTGTACAAACCACAAATAGGCAAAAAGATCAGTTGAAATGGCATCCATTACAGTGGATTGCGCATTTTAATTTAAAAGACCAACATCATGTACAAGCACATTTAAGTTTAAACCGTCTGTGCCAATGGTTTGCAGATCGGGCGCAATTACCTTTATTTGTGATTGATCCTTTAAAGGCAGATGTGAGTGCTTTAACTCAAGTCATGTCGCAAGAGTTTGCGATCCGTAATCATATTTTAGCTGTAGAAGTCCATGCGGACCGAATTGTGATAGGAACAGACCAGCCTTTTCAAACAGACTGGCTAAATAATTTAGAGAAGAGTTTAGCACCCAAAAAAATTGAACGGGTATTTCTCAACCCCGAGCAATTACAACGTTATTTACGAGAATATTATCAAGTTAGCCGTGCAGTAAACTCAGCGCAGAAAGACGTAGCTCATGACCGTGATAACAAAGGTGTAGAAGCGCTTTTACAACTTGGCGATAGCCAAAACCCTGATGCCAATGATCAGCATATTGTGAAATTGGTAGACTGGATTTTGCAATTTGCATTTGAACAGAGCGCCAGTGACATTCACATGGAACCGCGTAAAGACAATGGCAAAGTTCGGTTTCGTATCGATGGTGTTTTACATACCATTTATAACATGCCTTCAAATACCCTGACCGCCGTGATTTCTCGGATTAAAATTTTAGGGCGGCTAAATGTAGCAGAAAAGCGAAAACCGCAAGATGGTCGATTAAAAACACGTACGCCGAAAGGACAAGAAACCGAACTACGTCTATCTACCTTACCAACAGCGTTTGGTGAAAAACTGGTTATGCGTATTTTTGATCCAGATGTGTTAGTACGTTCCTTTCAGCAATTGGGTTTTGACCACTCTTTATTACAGCAATGGCAGCGTATTACGCAAAATAGTCACGGCATTATTTTAGTTACGGGGCCAACAGGTTCTGGTAAAACTACAACGTTATATTCTTCTTTAAAACAGCTTGCAACCGAGCAGGTCAATGTCTGTACCATTGAAGATCCGATTGAAATGCTAGAGCCTAGTTTTAACCAAATGCAGGTCAATCATGCAATTGAACTGGGCTTTGCAGATGGTGTGCGTGCGCTTATGCGACAAGACCCAGACATTATTATGATTGGGGAAATTCGTGACCAAGATACTGCGAATATGGCCATTCAGGCTGCACTCACAGGCCACTTGGTATTATCAACTTTACACACCAATGATGCGCCGTCTAGTTTGACCCGTTTACATGATTTAGGTGTACAACCATTTTTAACAGCCGCGACTATTTTAGGTGTATTGGCACAGCGCTTAGTGCGTAAGCTTTGCCCAAACTGCAAACAACAAACTCATATTAATGAAGATGAATGGCAGCACCTAACATTTGACTACATTATGGAAATGCCAGAAAAAGTTTATCGGGCAGTAGGTTGTGAAGAGTGCCGGCATACGGGTTATAAAGGTCGAATCGGCATTTATGAGTTTATGCCAGTTAGTCTTGAGCTTAAGCATCTTATTAGCAGTCATGCGACATTAAATGAATTAAGAAGCCAAACTAAAAAAGAAAGTGTAGAGCCTTTAAGAATTGCAGGAGCTCGCAAAGTTATTGAAGGTTTGACCACCTTGGAAGAGGTATTGCGGGTTGTTCCATTAAATTAAATTTTTCTTAAGATTCACCTCATCTATCGATGGTGTAATTGTTTTATTCCAAGGGTAAACCAAATAACAGAGGGTAATTTTATGAAAATGCTTAAAGTAATTTTGATGACTGCGGGTATGGCAACTGCGGGTGTGGTTGTAGCAAATACACCTGTGAATCAGGCAGCTATTGCTCCAGCGACAGTTACTACAGTGAAACAAGCTTTAGCATCAAAAGATAATACACCTGTAAAATTACATGGTCAGGTCGTAAAATCTTTAGGTGATGAAAAATATCAATTCCGCGATAAGAGCGGTAGCATTACAATTGATGTAGATGATGAGCTTTGGCAAGGACGTCCTGTTTCAGCCAATACAAATGTGACTTTAATTGGTGAAGTAGACATAGATTATAAGCCTTTAAAACGTGTAGAAATTGATGTAGATCAGGTCCAGTTCTAATAAATTAATTTCTACATTTATTCCTTTTAGCCGCATTTAAATCATGCGGCTTTGCTTTTTTTATAAAGTCTTGGCAACATCCAAACAGGATATAACAGGAAAAACAGATGAGAATTTTGCTTGCAGAAGATGATCGCTCTCAAGCTGAAAGTATTCAATCATGGTTAGAATTAGACGGTTATCAAGTAGACTGGGTAGAACGTGGTGATTATGCCCTTACAGCAATTGAGCAGCATGATTATGACTGTATTTTGCTTGATCGGGGCTTGCCCCAACTGGCTGGTGAAAAAGTTTTAACAACCATCCGCCACAAACAAAAAAACGTTCCCGTGATTTTTATTACCGCACGTGACAGCATTCATGACCGAGTAGAAGGGCTTGATTTAGGTGCAAATGATTATTTGGTTAAACCATTTAGCCTAGAAGAATTATCGGCTCGCATCCGCGCTCAATTACGTAAACAAACTCTGAGTCAGCAATCGATTTTAACGTGGGGTGATTTGCAACTTGATACACAAGCGAAAGTTGTATTATGTGCTGGTAAGACTATCGATTTAACAGCAAAAGAATTTCAAATATTACGTAAACTTATGGTTCATCCTGAGCATATTATTACCCGTGATCAATTAGAAGAAGCACTCTATGCATGGGGCGAGGAAATCGAGAGTAACGCGATCGAAGTATTTATTTATCAACTTCGAAAGAAAATCGGAAGCAGCAGTATTAAAACCATACGGGGGCTAGGCTACCGTATGGGAGACTTAAAATGAGATCAAATCGTTCATCCTTGCAGTCACAACTGGTTAAAACCACCATGTGGAGCAGTATTGTGGTGGGGCTACTGGCATTAAGTTTACTCACCATATTTTCGATTTATCACAACATGTCAGTACAAGATGAAATCATGGACGAAATTTCAGATACCTTACTGGTTTCTGACCTTTCTAAACACTCGATGAAGCAGTTTGATGAGCTGAGTGATGAATTTGATATTCAATATGAGTTATTAGATACAGGTCAGGTGCTTACCCATTCTCATACCTATCAGCATGAACTTTTTGAAAAAGGTAATTTATCAGAAGGTTTTTCATATTTTTGGTTTGATGGCCAATTATGGCGTAGTCTGGCTGCACAACAAGAAGATTCAGAGCTACAAGTTGAAGTTTTTCAGCCCATTAGTACACGTATTGAAGAAGTATTAAAAGCACTTGCTGGATATAGTGGCCTTATGGTGCTGTTCTGGTTACTACAGTGGGTTATTGTAAGTTGGCGTACCGAACAACAATTGGCTGCGCTGAATTTACTCTCTAAACGTATTGCTCAAAAAACTGCCTCAAACTTAGAGCCAATTCAAGAACCAGATGTTATTACAGAAATTCAGCCTGTGATTGATGCTTTAAATCAGCTACTTGCAAGGCTACAAAGGGCACTGGTTGCTGAACAGCGTTTTACTGCAGATGCTTCACATGAACTACGTTCACCTTTATCAGCCATACAAATGCGTCTTCAGGTGTTGCAACGGAAATATCAGCATATTCCAGAGCTTGATCATGATTTTGAGCGTATTCAAGAAGACGTTTCAAGAAGTACAAAAATACTGGAAAATTTATTGTTACTCGCTCGCTTGGAACCTAATGAAACAGAGCAATTAGAACTCTCTAAGAGTGTCGTTGATTTAAATCATGTATTAGCTAGAGTGATAGATACAGTAAATATTGATGCACAAGCCAAACACATGGTAATTGAGACAAACATTCTGTCAAATGAAACCAAAACATTTGCAAATGAAGAGCTCATGTTTATTGCTTTTAGAAATCTATTTGATAACGCTATTCGTTATAGTCCGGCTTTGGGTGCTATTCATGTTGAGCTAAGCCAGTACCAGCAAAAGCTGAAGATTTCTATAGAAGATACTGGGAATGGTGTGGATGATGAAGTCTTAAGGCGTTTAGGACAGCGTTTTTTTCGTGTATTAGGGACAAAGCAACAAGGCTCAGGGTTAGGGTTATCAATTACTAAAAAAATTATTCAACTCCATGGTGGGGAATTACATTTTATGCATGCAAGCCAAGGTGGCTTAAAAGTTGAAGTAATACTGCCTTTTAACCGTGAAATACAAAAATAGCATGGTTGCCCATGCTATCCATTTTTTGTTTTCCCACGAATATTATTGAAACGCGAGGATCGTTCTTATTTAGTTAAAATGAGACGGTTATTGCGAGTAAGGCGTAAACGATATTCCTCGCCAGCATGCATAATTCGAATTTCACGACCTAAGGCGAATAGGTTGTTAGAATGCAGCATTGGTAAGGCATGAGCTGAATCTGTATTGCGTGTAAATAAGCTAAAAGGTGCGTTCATTTGTTGTGCTCCGTGGTATATTCTTGAACGATTTAAATGATAATCATTATCGAATAGATCTGTCAATGAGATTTTAAAGATTTTATAAATTGATAAAATTTGCTTACACTTGTGAAAAATTTTAGTGAGTAGAAAAATGCCCAAACCGATTGTCGATGTCGCAATAGCTATCTTAATTCATCGTGGAAAAATATTAGTGGGATGGCGTGGTGAACAGCAGCATCAAGGTGGAAAGCATGAGCTTCCTGGTGGAAAGGTAGAGCAGGGTGAAACGCCTGAAGAAGCCTGCCGCCGTGAAATTTATGAAGAAGTCGGTATTGGTTTAAAAGATTGGCATCAATTTGATTATATTCACCATGAATATGATGACATTATTGTCAACCTTCATTTGTTCCATAGTTATGTACCTGATGAGTTATTAAATCTTATCCATCAGCCTTGGACATGGTACACACGTGAACAGCTACTTCACCTAAACTTCCCGAAAGCTAATAAAGACATTATTAAAAGATTATATTGGCCTCATTTTATTAAAATTAGCCATACACTTACATCTGTAGAGAATAGTGATGCTTTATTATATTGGCGTATAGAAGATGAATTTGGCCCGCGAGAAGTAGAACAATTAACGGCCTTAGATGAAGGGCAACGATCAAATTTAATTATAAATGTAGATATTTGGCAGCAATTGAGCTCCGAATTAAAAAAACAGATCAAGACTGTTCATTTAAAACAATCTCAGCTCATGAGTTTACATAAAGGTGACTTAGAGGTAGGAATACGTTTTATTGCTGCTTGTCACGATGCAGTTTCTTTACAACATGCTCAGCAAATTGGCTGTGATGCCGTTTTTGTTAGTCCTGTAAAAGTGACGGCTACTCATCCGGACGTTAGTGCATTAGGATGGGATCGTTTTGCTGATTTAATCGAGAAGTGCCAAATTCCCGTATTTGCTTTGGGAGGCATGAGTCCTGATGATTTAGCCACAGCACAACAACATGGTGCATATGGCTTGGCGGGTATTCGTAATTTTTAATAAGGAATAAAGCATTAAAAGCTAGAAAGCTTTCAATGCTTGTTGTGCTTCTTGAACAGTTTTTGGGTTATTGCGCTGTTGTCCAGCTTTTAAAATGACCAACCAAAGTTGTTTTTTCATGGCTTGACTCTGCGCAAAGCTTAAACCACGTCTTGCAAGAGACTCAGCGTTAGAATATTGCTGTTTATGATTTGCAGTTAATGCCAGAAATAAATAGGTCTCGGCTGCCTGTGGCGCTAAACGCTGTGCTTGAAGAGCGTAGCGCTCAGCCTCGGACCATTGTTGGTTTTTGTAAGCCTGCTCGGTTTTTTGCATTAAAGTTTTAAAAGCGGGTAACTGGCTTCCATCATCATTAAAGCGTTGCGGCTTTTTCTGCTGAGGAACAATCACTTGTAAGCTTTTACGTTGAATTTCCGGATGATCATAAGGTGTAATTTTTACACCAGATGAGGACTCGGACTTCTTCTTTTCAGAAACAGGAGGTGTTTTCTCTTTTGGAGCTGAATGATCTGGTAAAGTTGTACAGCCGACCATAAGTACAGCACCAATATAAAAAACACCTTTCTTTAACATATCCTGTTTCCTGTTAACGCTTAGTTGTTATAACTACCACTTGAAATGATTCGTGTGTTATTCGACAGATCTTGTTCCATCTGGTTTTCACTTTCACGAATATAACTGTCGGTATTATCATCCTGAGGCTCAGGAATTGTGTTATCACTTTGTGGCGTATATGTTGGATCAACTTGATAATACGGTGCTCCACATGGCGTAGCACGATGTGGGACTGTATGCGCTAGCATTGGAATATACATGGCACCATCACAAGCTTGTGCCGATAAGTCACCCGATGCACGGTCAATCCATTGCCACTGTACAGAGTCTGGTTGACGTAAGTTTACTGGTGTCTGGCGTAATTGTTTCATCACATTAATCCATACTGGTAATGCACCAGATGAACCTGTTAAACCAGTTACTTTATTGTCATCTAAACCTAACCATACTACTGCAACATGATTACCTGAATAGCCGGCAAACCATGAGTCACGTGTATCGTTAGTCGTACCTGATTTACCCGCTAATTTTAAAGCTGGAGATAAGCTGTTATAGGCTGCACGTCCTGTACCTGATGACATGACCTGTTGTAAACCATAGTTCATGATATAACCGACAGATGGATCAATGGTTTGTTGTACGTTTAGACCATAACGATCAAGTAAACGTCCATTTGCATCTACAACAGAACGAATTGCACGAGTCGGATATTTGAAACCGCCTGTAGCAAAGTTTTCATAAATACCAAGTACTTCCATTGGTGACATATTAACTGCACCAAGGAAAATAGAAGGGTAGGCCGGGATTGTCGATTCAACACCAAATTTTCTTAAGTTGTTGGTAAATGTAGATAACCCGAACTCTTGACCTAAGCGCACAGCAGAAAGGTTATAAGAATTTGCTAAGGCTTCACTTAAACTCACAATTCCATGTCCACCGCCGCTATAGTTCTTCGGTGTCCAGCTTTTACCGCCGTCTACTGGAACGCTAATTGGAGCGTCTTCAATCTGGCTTGCCCAGTTATAACGTCCAGATTCAATTGCGCTCAAATAAATGACAGGTTTCAATAAAGAACCGACTTGGCGTTTTGCATCTAAGGCACGGTTAAAGCCGGTAAAGTCTTGTGTTGACCCGACAGCTGCAATTAATTCGCCATTTTCAGGATGGGCAATCAGTACAGCCCCTTGCAGGTTTTTCAAGCGAGCAGGGTTGCTATTAGCTAAGCGCTCTACAGAAGCTTTAAAGGCGTTTTGAACTTGTGTTTGAGCAATTGGGTCCAAGGTCGTAAAAATACGTAGTCCTTGATTGGTTAAATCACTTTCCTGATATTCGGTACGTAATTGACGACGCACAATATCTAAAAAGTCAGGGAATTTTGCTGGACCTAGGCTTGGTTTGCTTAGAACATTTAAAGGACGCGCAATTTCAGTTTCATACTCTGCTTGAGTTAAATACCCCATGACACGCATGTTATTTAATACTGTATCGCGACGATTTTTTGCCCCTTCAGGGTTTTTCCAAGGGTTATATAAAGATGGACCTTGAACCAAACCGACTAAATAAGCTTGTTGTGCAACATTAAGCTCACGTAGTGGTAAACCGAAATAAAACTGAGAGGCCAATCCATAACCATTGATTGAATAGTTACCGTTTTGACCTAAATTCACTTCATTTAAATATGCTTCTAAAATTTCATCTTTGCTGTAATGCAACTCAATAAGTAAAGCCATTAATGCTTCATTAACTTTACGTTTAAGTGTGCGTTCAGGGGTTAGATAGAAGTTTTTGACTAACTGTTGGGTGAGGGTCGAACCACCTTGGCGACGTCCTCCAGTTACATTACTTACCAAAGCACGTGCTGTACCACGAATCGAAATACCGTGGTGATGATAAAAGTTACGGTCTTCTGTAGAAATTAAAGCTTCAATAAGTGGTTTAGGAACACTATTAAGCTTAATCAAAACGCGGTCTTCATTATGTTGAGGATAAATGCCCCCAATTAATAAAGGTTCTAAACGGGCAACCCCAGTTGATGAAGGTTTTGTACTGCGAACTTCTACAATTTGGTCATTTGCAAAACTCAATTCTAAAACCTGTTCAGGCTCTACGCTGTCGCCATAGTCGAAACCACGTGTATGGACATACATGTTGCTGCCTTGAGCAACATAGGTTCCAGACTTGTCATAATTACTTGAAGTTTTGTAACCTAGTAATTTCAATTCTTGGGTGAAATTTGCTTGAGTAATTGGCGCATTATTATAAATTTCCAAAGGTCGAGCAAACACCTTGGCCGGAATGTCCCAGCGCTGTCCTTCAAATTTTTCACGTATAATATTATCTAAACGAATCAGATAGATACTAAGAGCAATAAAAGCACCAATCACCAAAATGGAAAAAATTAGCGCGAAGAAACCGATACCACGTTCAAACTTCATATAAATGAGATAAAACCCTAAACAATGCGTTAATGATGCGATAGCTTGTCATCAATTTGCAATGATAAAACTGTGAATAAATGGAAAACTTAGATTGAATTTTACAGTATCTTGTTGTTATGTTTTTTTAAATTAATCTGGTTAATGTTATGATAGCGTAGAATCGCAGCGGAGCTTACTCATTCGTGCAAATTTCACATAAGTCCTTCAGAAACGTCGGGTTAATTGGTCGACCAGATAAATCATCAGTTGTAGAAACACTATGTTTAATTCATGACCATTTGCTAAGTTTAGGCCTAAACCCCATTTTTGATCAGGAAACTGCCGAATTAGTGCCCTATGATCATGCGCAAGTCGTTAGTCGTCACTTATTAGGTGAAGTCGCTGATCTGGTGATTGTTGTAGGTGGTGACGGTTCATTGCTTCATGCAGCCAGAGCTTTAGTGCGCTACAATACGCCTGTAATCGGGATTAACCGTGGACGTTTAGGTTTTTTAACCGATATTAAGCCTTCGGAAGCTATTTTTAAGCTTGATCAGGTTTTACAAGGTCATTTCCAACTTGATCGCCGTTTCTTGCTTGAAATGGAAGTACGTACCAATGGTGAAGTCATTTATGATGCAATTGCTTTAAATGACGTCGTACTACACTCTGGTAAGTCGGTACATATGATCGATTTTGAGCTCAATATCGATGGTCAATATGTTTATCGCCAGCACAGTGATGGTTTAATTGTTTCGACACCAACCGGTTCAACTGCTTATGCTTTGTCAGGTGGTGGTCCAATTTTACATCCAAGTATGGATGCTATCGCATTAGTTCCTATGCATCCCCATACATTATCTTCACGCCCGATCGTAGTTGGTGGGCAAAGTGAAATTAAAATCGTCATTCGCGAAAATCGGGTATTACCGATGGTAAGTGCAGATGGACAACATAGTGTCTCTCTCAATGTCGGTGATAGTTTGCACATCCGCAAACACCCATTTAAATTAAGTTTATTACACCCACCTGGTTATGATTTCTATATGGCTTGTCGTACCAAATTGGGTTGGAACCAAGATTTTGAATCTTTTCAAAGAGATGAATCATGAATATTGAACAAATGCTATCTGTTTTAAACCCTGAGATTGTAGAGCGTTTAAAAACAGCAGTAGAAATTGGTAAATGGCCAAATGGTGTTGCTTTAACGAAAGAACAGCGTGAAACATGTATGCAAGCTGTTATTGCTTGGGAGTTAAAGAACTTACCAGAAGAACAGCGTAGTGGTTATATTGACCGTGGTACAAAAGAAGAGGGTGAGGTTTGTGAAGATGATCATCAGAAGCATGAGCCTGAATTTAAACCGATTCGTTTTGTTTAAAACCGTATTTTAAAACAAAAGAATAAATCCTAATTAGCATTTGCTATCGCGTCGGCGACATGGATGTCGCCAGTTGGGCAACAGTACATGGAAGTACTGTTTGCTCAACAAAAGATTTTTGTTACTTTTCATCTTTGAAAAGTAAGTATTGCCTATATGTAGCAATATAAGAAAAACATGCTATATAAGGCTGTATGGACTATATTTAGCCTTCTGAGTTTGTATTTCGTGTTTTCCATAATACTTTTGCTTTTTGCATCGCTTCCTCGAAATTAGAAACCACACCCATGGTATATAACGCAATACCCATGGTTTCTGTTACGGCCATTTCCCCATATTCATGATGCTGTTGACCAAGCCAGACAGCTTTAAAGGTTGCTAAGTCTAACTCTTCTTCAATTGGGCTACGTTCAGGTGTAAGCTTTGGCAATTCATGCTCATAGAGTTCACCATTTTTAATACCGCAAATGAGTGTTTTCGCGTCTGGGTTTCGCTCGAATTCGCCGCCTTCGCCCTTAATAACTGCGCTATTTTGATAGCCTAAGCGAAGTGCACTATGCTGATGTGAAGTTCTGTAAGCAGGATGGAATATGGCTTGTAAGGTGGCCTTAGCGTTAAAAGGATTAATTAAACGGGCTAAAGTATGAATAGGTGAACGCAATCCCATGACATTTCTTAGAGATATTAATTCGTTTAAAACCGGTGAAATCACATCTAGCGGTAAGTAAGCGAAATTTTGTTCTGCCAATTGGGTGCGAACTTCTTGTTCAGAATGGCAAATTTTATAATCTAAATATCCCAAAACTTGTTCGGTATAAACTCGGTTAATGGTATGTCCGGAAGCGCCATGCATTACGATTTTATAACCGTGATGAGCAAGGGTAAGAGCCGCTAATAAAAACCAAGGATAATGTTTACGTTTACCAGCATAAGATGACCAATCTAAGTCAACTTCTAAAGGTGCAAAATGAAGCTGGTCTTTAGTGGCTTGTACAAAACCTGCAAGTTCATCAATTGATTCTTCTTTAACACGTAGCAGCATTAAAAAAGCACCCAACTGAACGTCAAGAACTTCGCCTTTTAAAATCATAGTAAAAGCCTGATAGGCCTCTTCATAACTCAGTGAGCGAGATCCGGTTTTCCCCTTACCTAAAATACGGACATATTGAGCAAAGGGATGTTCAGCATCTTTATAGATATTACGTTTAGTA
This sequence comes from Acinetobacter sp. 148, assembly GCF_031196675.1. Lineage (NCBI taxonomy): Bacteria > Pseudomonadati > Pseudomonadota > Gammaproteobacteria > Moraxellales > Moraxellaceae > Acinetobacter > Acinetobacter sp. 148. The sequence goes on from NZ_JAVIMT010000090.1 coordinate 17,131, forward strand.
TTCATGGCAATTCAAAACAGTAAAAATAAGGGGAGTAGGCAGCTCAAAATGAAATGTCTACAAGGACTTATCAATATGACATAAAAAACTGATGAAAAAATATCAAAAGTGTTTCTCATACTAAAGTCTTAGGGCTGCATGAGTATTTTTTGTGCGTATTAGCCAAAATTTTAATCGAATCGTTATTTAATTCGAGTAAACTTCATGTGCTTTTTTGAGCACTCATATCATAATTTTCTGTGATTCTCCTATATCTTCAGCTTTTTATTGAAAAAGTAAGAGGTTATTTCTAGCTACTCAAAGTAGTTAGAAACTTCAGGTATTCTCCTGTTTTAGAAAACAGTTTTTTGTTTTCATTGAGGTAGTAGGAAGGTTTTTGTTTCTAAAAAACCGTTTCCCTTTTGCGGTGTTCATGTGAAAGGTTAGGGCTGTGTATTCGTAAAGAATAGACGTTTCATTTTGATATTTCCAACGGACTTGGAAATATAGATTGAAGTAAAGTTATGGCTAAAAAACCGATTTATAAATCACTTTATTTTCAAGTGATTATTGCGATTATTGCGGGTGTTTTGGTAGGGCATTTCTCACCAAGTACAACGCAAATTGTTAATGGTGTTGAACAACATATTCCAGGTTTAGGTGAGCAACTCAAGCCATTAGGTGATGCTTTTATTCGTTTGATTAAAATGATCATCGCACCTGTTATTTTCTGTACAGTAGTAAGTGGTATTGCTGGTATGGAAAGCATGAAGTCAGTTGGTAAAACTGGCGGTGTTGCGTTGTTATACTTCGAGATCGTTTCAACAATCGCGCTTCTGATTGGCCTTGTGGTGATTAACATTGCAAAGCCGGGCGTAGGAATGAATGTTGATCCAGCAACTCTGGACACTTCAGGTATCCAAAAATACGTCACTTCTGGTGAGTCACAATCTACCATTGATTTCTTGATGCACATCATCCCGGATACGGTGGTTGGTGCATTTGCAAATGGTGAAATCTTACAGGTCCTTCTTTTTGCAATACTATTTGGTTTTGCGCTTCATAAGTTAGGTGATGCAGGACGCCCAGTTTTAAAGTTAATTGATCAAATTGCACACGTGTTCTTTAACATTGTGAACATGATTATGAAGCTTGCGCCAATTGGTGCATTTGGGGCAATGGCGTTTACTATCGGTAAATATGGTGTAGGTTCACTGGTACAGTTAGGCCAGCTCATTATCTGCTTCTATATTACGTGTTTACTCTTTATTTTCTTAATTTTGGGTACAATCAGCCGCATTAGTGGATTCAGTATTCTGAAAATGATTCGCCTGATTCGTGAAGAACTATTAATTGTACTTGGTACATCTTCTTCTGAATCTGTTTTGCCTCGCATGTTACGTAAACTCGAAATTGCAGGTTGTGAAAAGTCGGTTGTTGGTTTAGTTATTCCAACAGGTTATTCATTTAACCTTGATGGTACGTCAATCTATTTGACTATGGCTGCAATCTTTATTGCTCAGGCAACGAATACACAGCTTGATATTCAACATCAAATTACTTTGTTGTTGGTACTCTTAATTTCATCTAAGGGTGCAGCGGGTGTAACAGGCTCTGGCTTTATTGTTATGGCAGCAACTTTATCTGCAGTAGGACATATTCCGGTAGCTGGTTTGGCATTGATTTTAGGTATTGACCGCTTCATGTCAGAAGCACGTGCTTTAACCAATCTTGTTGGTAACTCTTTGGCAACGATTGTAGTTGCAAAATGGGTGGGTGCTTTAGACAAAGATAAGCTCAATGATGCTTTAAACAACCCAGATGAAGTTGACAGAAAAATGTTGGCTCCAAAAAATCCTCAGGTTGCAGAAGGTTTAGATTAATTCAGATCTACCTATATAAAAAAGGAAGCTTTGGCTTCCTTTTTTATTGGCTGACTGAAAAGTACAGTTTAAATGAGCAGCTAAGCCATGACAGTTGTGTAAAAAATGATTAGCATGCACAGCAATGAGATTCGATAAAACAATAAAGCCGAAGGAAAATATTATGTTGGCATATGATGCAGATTTAGAATTATTCCGTGATAATTTTAAACGTTTTATGAATGAGCATATTGCTCCACATTATGACCAATGGGAACGTGAAGGAATTATGCCACGTTCAGTTTGGTCTCAACTGGGCGAAAATGGCTTTTTATGTGTGGATGTCCCAGAAGAATATGGTGGTTATGGCGTCCCAACGTATTATTCATTAATGTTAGTTGAAGAATCGGCTCGTGCTGGATTTTGCGCATTATCAACTGCTATTTCTTGTCACTCTGAGATTGCGGCGCCTTATATTTTACATATTGGGACCGAAGAACAAAAACAATACTGGTTACCGAAAATGGTAACAGGTGAAGTAGTCGGAGCAATTGGTATGACAGAACCGGGTGCCGGTTCAGACTTACAGTCAATGCGTACCAGTGCCATTTTGCAAGATGACCATTATTTGCTAAATGGTTCTAAAACGTTTATTTCAAATGGACAACATGCTGACCTTGTAGTGCTTGCAGTAAAAACCGATCCGCAAGCGCGTGCGAAAGGTGTATCGTTATTATTGGTGGATACTCACCTAGAAGGTTTCAAAAAAGGAACTAACCTCGACAAAATCGGATTGCATTCTCAAGACACATCTGAGCTATTTTTTGACAATGTTAAGGTTCCTAAAAATCAGTTACTCGGACAAGCTGGACAAGGTTTTGCTTATTTAATGCAAGAATTACCGCGCGAACGTACGGCTATCGCATCGACAGCGGTTGGCGCTATTCGTGGTGCAATTGATTTGGCAACCGCTTATGTAAAAGAACGTCATGCATTTGGTCAACCTATTTCACAGTTCCAAAATACTCGTTTTGTTTTAGCACAAGCAAAAATTGATGAGCTTGCGACAACAGCTTTCTATGAGCGAAATGTTGCTTTATATCAAGAAGGTAAACTTGATGTTGAGACGGCTGCAGCACTGAAAAGTTTTAGTACAGATATGCAAATGAAAGTTGCGGATAACCTATTACAACTATTTGGTGGTTATGGTTATATGACTGAATATCCAATTTCACGCTTCTTTGTAGATGCCCGTATTCAACGTATTTACGGCGGTACAAATGAAATTATGAAAGAAATCGTAGCACGTGGATTAATCGGCAAAGCTTAATAATAGTTTCAAAAAAAGCCTACCTTTGAGTAGGCTTTTTTTTATTATTTAGCTGTTTTCTGCGATGGTTCATCGAATAAAGATTTACAGCTTTCTAGATTTTGGCATGAAGCAAACATAAGCGCTTTAGGTAAGCTCGCATACAAATTGGTGATATGCTGTTCAGCAGGATTATTGAAATGCCAATAAGTAAATTGGTCTGAACGTTTATTTTCTAAGACTTTAAAGAAATCGTCTTTATTAATTCTTTGATTAAACTGGGTATGTGGCCCACCTTGTTCATGTGTACCGACTGTCGTCATCAGCATTGGGAACACGGTTTGCTTTTGACTTTGCCATTGTTCTAATTCTCGAAATAACATGCCTTGATCAAACCAGAGAGAAGGGCTTGCAGCAAAGTAACGTTGGAAGTCAGTAGGTTTTTGAAAAAAATGATAAAGCACAAACAACCCTCCAAAAGAATGCCCATAGAGACTTTGCTGTTGGCTATTAATTGGAAACTGTTTAGCAATTTCAGGCTTAAGCTCATTATTTAAAAAAGCAATAAACTGGTCAGCACCACCATATTTATATTTACCTTGTGCTTGAAACTCGGCAGAAGGTTTTGGGGTGTAATCATAAGCGCGTTTTTGCACATCAAAGGTTTTTTGCTGAGGATAGCCTACAGCTACAATAATGAGCGGATCTAAACCTAATTTTGCAGAGCCTGATCCAATCGACTGGGCAATATTCATTGCGCTTGGAAATGTTGCATTACCATCTAATATATAAAGTACCGGATAACCATGTTGGGGTGGGGCAACAGGTGGTTTATAAATTTGAATAAGGTATTCATGTCCAGTATTTTTAGATTTGATTTGGAACTGGGCCTGATTGTTGTGAAAATCGATTTTTGATTGATTTTTTACAGGGGCTTGAGCCAAAACGGAACTACTTATTAAAGAGCCTAGAAAGAAATTACAAGATAAAAAGAAAAAAGATTTAAGCATAATAAAGTTAAGAAAATGTTATAAGTCAAATAATAAATGAAAATCATTATCAAATAAAGTGATCTTATACAAAGGTTCGAGCCGGATTAATGAAAAAAGCCCATACACCCATATTGCCTAACAAAACAAAGCCGACTATTGTTATACTCTCGTTTAAAAGATGATTTTGCTGAGGCTGCCTTCCAATGATCAACGATGATCAAAACAAAACGACTTCTCTTAGTTTAGAACAAATTCGCGAAGATATTGATAGCGTAGATCAACAGATTCAAGAGTTATTAAATCGCCGCGCAAGCCTTGCTGAAGCTGTTGCGAAAGCTAAATTTGCTTCTGAAGAGAATCCTTTGTTTTATCGTCCTGAACGTGAAGCACAAGTTTTACGTAAAGTTATGGAGCGCAATCAAGGGCCTTTATCTGATGTAACTATGGCCCGTTTGTTCCGTGAAATTATGTCTGCTTGCCTTGCTTTAGAAGCTCCGCAAAGTATTGCATTTTTAGGCCCAGAAGGTACTTTTACTCAATCTGCCGTACTTAAACATTTTGGTAAAGATGCGGTTGTTCGTCCGCTACCAACTATTGATGAAGTGTTCCGTGAAGTAGAAGCGGGTAGTGCGCATTATGGTGTAGTTCCGGTTGAAAACTCATCTGAAGGTATCGTAAACCATACTTTAGATTGTTTTAAAACTTCGAATTTAAATGTGATTGGTGAAGTTGAATTGCGTATTCATCATCAATTCCTTGTTTCTGAAAATACACGTAAAGACAGTATTAAGCAGATTTATGCGCATCAGCAAACTTTGGCTCAATGTCGTCAGTGGTTAGACGCACATTATCCAGGTGTTGAGCGTGTTGCCTTAAACTCAAATGCAGAAGCTGCACGCCGTATTCGCAATGAATGGCATTCAGCAGCGATTGCGTCTGATATTGCAGCAGGTATGTATAACCTTGAAATCTTGCATAGTAATATTGAAGATAATCCAGAAAATACCACTCGCTTCTTAGTGATTGGCCGTGAAAAAATTCCACAAAGTGGCAATGACAAAACTTCATTATTAATTTCAGCGCATGACCGTGCAGGCGCTTTATTAGAAATTTTAGCGCCGTTTGCAAAACATAATATCAGCTTAACGAGTATTGAAACTCGCCCAGCACTACCTGAAAAATGGGCATATGTATTCTTTATTGACTTAGAAGGTCATATCGATCAGGAAAATGTGGCTGCGGCAATTAATGAGATTCGTCCAATGGTAAAAGAACTTCGTATTTTAGGTTCTTATCCTGCTGCCGTTCTTTAATCACTCATGTTGGAATAATGACATGTATCAAGATGGGCATGTCATTATACTTAAAAACAAATTGCTCAAAGGTTTAAATCACTTTGAGCAAAAGTAAAGTTGAAGTTATGTCACAACCCCTATTTAAAAAAGTTGCATTTATTGGTTTAGGACTCATTGGGTCGAGTTTGGCTCGCGTTATTGTTGCAGAAAAGTTGGCCACAACTATTGTGGCATCTACACGTTCACAGAAAACTTTAGAAGATGCAAAATCACTTGGCTTAATACAAGAAGGGTTTTCCGATCCTGTTGAAGCCGTGAAAGGGGCGGATTTAGTTGTTTTAGCCTTGCCAGTGCGTGCCACTCAAAAAGTGCTTGAGCAAATTAAACCTTATTTGTCAGAAACCACAATTGTAACTGACGTGGGAAGTACAAAAGGTAATGTCGTAGATGCAGCAAAAGCTGTATTTGGTGAAGATTTACCAGCAGGGTTTGTTCCCGGGCATCCGATTGCGGGAAGTGAACACACGGGTGTCCACGCAGGTAAGGTCGATCTCTTTGCAAATCACAAAGTGATTTTGACGCCATTACCAACCAGTGCAGAATGGGCAGTTGAGAAATTGATTCAACTTTGGTCAGCTGCTAAAGCTGAAGTGATATGTATGGATGTTGCCAAACATGATGAGGTTTTGGCGCATACCAGTCATTTACCGCACTTAATGGCATTTAATCTGGTCGAGCAACTTGCAAACCGTGAAGATAACCTTGATATTTTCCGTTATGCAGCCGGTGGTTTTCGTGACTTTTCACGAATTGCTGCCAGTGATCCTCAAATGTGGCATGACATTTTCTTTGCCAATAAAACAGCCATATTAAATGCTGTAGATGGCTTCGAGAAACAACTTACCGTACTTAGAAAATTGATTGAAAACGAAGATTCTCATGCATTAATGGGTTTACTCGGCCATGCTCAGGCAGCACGTCAGCATTTCAATCATATGTTAGCCAAAAAACCTTTAATGGAGAAAAATAAGGTGACACAGCAATTCAGTATCTTACCGGGAAATAAGGCTTTTAAAGGTAAATTTACCGTACCGGGTGACAAATCTGTGTCACATCGCTCCATTATGTTTGGTGCTATTGCAGAAGGCACTACGCATGTAACAGGCTTCCTTGAAGGTGAAGATGCTTTAGCAACTTTACAAGCTTTCCGTGATATGGGTGTAAGCATTGAAGGCCCTAAGAATGGTGAAGTGACCATTCATGGCGTGGGCATGCATGGTTTAAAAGCACCAGCAAGTGCATTGTATATGGGTAACTCTGGAACAAGCATGCGTTTGCTTTCAGGTATGCTTTCTGCACAAAAGTTTGATTCTGTTATGACAGGTGATGCGTCACTTTCTAAACGTCCAATGGAGCGTATTGCTAAACCATTACGTTTAATGGGTGCGCAAATCCAAACGACAGGTGAGAAAGGTACACCACCTGTAAGCATTACTGGTGGTCAGCAATTAAAAGGTATTCAATACGATTTACCTATGGCATCTGCTCAGGTGAAGTCGGGTATTTTACTAGCTGGTTTGTGGGCTGAAGGTGAAACTTCGGTCACTGAGCCGGAACCAACACGCGATCATACAGAGCGTATGCTTCGTGCATTTGGCTATGATGTTAAAACTGAAGGCAATAAAATTTCCCTTGTGGGCGGCGGTAAGTTAGTGGGTACTAATATTCAGGTACCATCTGATATTTCATCTGCTGCTTTCTTCATGGTGGGCGCTGCAATTACTGAAGGTGCAGACGTTGTACTTGAAGCGGTAGGTATTAATCCAACACGTACTGGCGTAATTGAAATTTTAAAACAGATGGGTGCTGACCTGACTGTTGAAAATGAGCGTATCGCTGGTGGAGAGCCTATTGCTGATATTCATATTAAAGGTTCACGCACGCTTAAAGGCATTCACATGCCTGAAGACCAAGTACCTTTAGCAATTGATGAATTCCCAGCCTTATTTATTGCAGCGGCTTGTGCCGAAGGCCAAACAGTATTAACAGGTGCAGCAGAGCTTCGCGTGAAAGAATCTGACCGTATTCAAGTTATGGCAGATGGTTTAAAAATCATGGGCATTGATTGCACACCTACTGAAGATGGCATCATTATCGAAGGTAAAGGCAAATCTGGTGATTGGTCACCAATCTTTGCTGGTGGTGAAATTGAATCACACCATGACCACCGTATTGCCATGAGTTTTAGTATGGCAGGTCTTCGTACTTCTGGTCCGATTACAATTCACGGTACTGAGACTGTTGCTACAAGTTTCCCAACTTTTACTGAGTTGGCGAATCGTGCAGGCTTAACGATTGAAGTTAGCCAATAACTTTTTACCTAACACATTTTATAATTGCTAACACAATAGCAACGGCAGCAGCGAGCTAAAGGCTTGGCTGCTGTTTGTTTATTGCTTATGCTAAGTGCAGATAATGATAAAAGTGTTAGGACAAAGGATGAAAAAATTACAATTTATTGCCAGTTGCCCACAACATGGGGTGCTTGATCATCCACCAAATGAATGCCATATCACTCAAGAATATGTAGCGGCTTTACTGTTTAAACAACTGGGGAATTATGGTTTTGATGCACAGCATATTGTGCATGAACATGAAAAGGTGGAAGTAAGTATTGATAATCACCTTTTACCATTGTCTATTACTTGCCAGCAAACAGACCATGATGGGCATTTAATGTGTGAAATCTCTGCCAATCCTGATGAAGAACAAGACTGGTTTGAGAAAATCGAAACACAAAGTATTATTCGTCAGCTTGCACAGGCTGTTGAAAATAGCTTGAAAGCCGATCATAGCTTTTCAGCATTTGAGTGGAAAAGCTAAACATATTATTGTTAAGACTTATTTGTGAAGTACGGCTTTTTAGAAAAGTCGTACAATTTCTTTAAATTAAATATAAAAATACAAAATCTTTCCCGAAATCGCTACCTATCTTTAATGCTTTGTGTATATTGAAATTATTAAGATATTTACATAATTAGAGTGTAGTTTTCATGACACAAGTTGATATTGCCGCATTATCTCCTCAAGTCGTTTGGCAGCATTTTCAAACACTTTGTACTATTCCTCGTCCGTCAAAGCATGAACAGCAACTTCGTGAGTTTTTACAAAACTGGGCCGAAAGTCGGAATTTAGAAACTTATGTAGATGAAGTTGGTAATTTGATTATCCGTAAAAATGCGACTCTGGGTAAAGAACATGTGCCTGGCGTTATTCTTCAGGGCCATTTAGATATGGTTACACAAGCCAATACTGGCACGGTACATGACTTCTTTAAAGACCCGATTCGTCCAGTTCTTGAGGATGGCTGGTTAATTGCCAAAGACACTACTTTAGGTGCTGATAATGGTATTGGGGTAGCTTTGGCATTAGCTGTTTTAGATTCAAATGATATTGCTCATGGCCCAATAGAAGTTCTTTTAACAGTCGATGAAGAAGCAGGGATGAGTGGTGCGCGGCTTTTAGAGACAGGTGTGCTAAAAGGAAAATGGCTATTTAATATTGATACGGAAGAGTGGGGTGAGTTGTATTTAGGATGTGCTGGTAGTATTGATGTTGAGGTAGAGCAGCCGCTTAGTTATGAACCAATCCCTGAAAATTTGAATGTTGTGAATATTCAGGTGGCTGGTCTTAAAGGTGGTCACTCTGGCGTAGATATCCATTTAGGACGTGGCAATGCCAACGTTATTTTGGCTCGCTTTTTAAATCAATATTTAGCCTCTCTAGGTGGGCATCTTGTTGAGTTTACAGGTGGTACGGCCCGTAATGCTTTACCGCGAGAAGCTGTGGCAACTATTGCAATTTCGCCTAATCAGTTATCAAGCCTAGAAAAGTTACTTGCTGAATATCAAACGGTATGGAAAGAACAGCTAAAGGGTATTGATGACAACTTGCAATTAAGTATTCAATCCACTGGTGTTGAAGTGACCGAAGTGATTACTCAACAACAGCAAAATGAATGGTTGCAAGCTTTGGCAACAAGTCCTTATGGCGTTGAAAGTATGAGTCAGGTTCTACCAGATGTAGTTGAAACCTCAAATAACATTGGGGTGGTGAGACTAAATCGAGAAGGTGGAAAAGCTGTTTTAATGGTCCGTTCAATGGTGAACCAAGAAGCTCAAGATTTTGCCGAAAAAATTCAGGCCCATTTCAGCCAATTTAATATCGGCTCTACACTTACGCCGTTAGTGTCGGGTTGGACACCAAATCCAGATTCGGCTGCTCTAAAGTGCTTACAGCAGGCCTATCAAAATGCATTTAATATTGAGCCAAATCTAAAAGTAATTCATGCAGGCTTAGAATGTGGGATTATTGCCGAGCATTACCCACATTTACAGATGGTTTCGTTTGGACCAGATATTCAAGGGGCACATGCACCGGGCGAACGAGTTAAAGTTGATACTGTAGAGAAATGCTGGAAGCTACTGGTAACCGCTTTAGCATCTGTAGAGTAATTTTTTAAGAGATAAGAAGCTCAATTATGAGCTTCTTAAACTTTTATATAGAAATGATATGTAGCTAATTCGATCTCACAACAAATATAATTTTTACTCGATTTTTAAAAGTTGTCCTGTTTCACTTAAAGTAAATTCATCAAAATCATTCGCTAAATAAAAATGACCTTTATAAAACTGGCGAACTTCTTCGGTAATAGCTTGCTGCCCAGTTTTATCCTGATGTCTAGGGCTAAAGTGTGTCAGAATTAAATTGTCTAGAGATTGCTGCTCAGCAAATTCAGCCACCATTTTTGCTGAGCTGTGCATTGGTCCTTTACCTACTTTATCTAAGACTGTTTGCAAATAAGTTGCTTCATGAATAAGTAATTGAGCATCCTTACAAGCATCCGCTAATAATTCTGGCCGATCATTATCACCACCTATAATTGCATGAATCTGCTGATTTTGAATTTTAATAAATTCTTGAGATTTTAAAATTCGCCCCTCAAACTCAACATCGTAGCCTCGTTTTAAATGCCCCCAAATATCGCCTTTAGGTACGCCAAGCTGAGTTAAAGCTTGAATATCTATCTTCTTCTGGGTGGATTTTATATAAATACTAAATGCAAAACTCGGAACACGATGACTTAGTGGATGTGCTTGAATAAAGAGCTCATCGGTGAGCTGCTGTGGCCGAGTTGCTTCATTAACATCAATAAATTTTATTGAATAAGGCAAATGTAAGTCTGTAAGTTGAGCAGTGATTTCAAACCATTGTTGAATTTCTTTGGGCGCAATCACGATTAATGGTTTTGTACGGGCATTCATGCCTGCACTTGCCAGTAAACCAACTAGGCCATAACAATGATCGCCGTGAACGTGTGTAATACAAATGGCAATTAAGTTTTGTAGTGAGAGTCTAGCTTGCTGAATACGATGCTGTGTACCCTCACCAGTATCAACTAAAATCCAGTCCTTATTTTTACTGTTACGAACAGCTAATCCTGAAACATTGCGTGAAAGCGTGGGTACACCTGATGATGTGCCTAAAAAGGTAAAATGAAGCATATTCTTGGAATTTTTTAGTCAAATGCGTAATTTTTATATTATAGACACTTATTAAAATTTTATAAAAATTATGGTGCATGGTAGCGACCGAGTAAAAAAATATTTAGCGCGTTTTGGATTGAGTTGGAATAATTTTCAATAATGACATGGCTTAAAAATGATGGGCATAGACTCAATCTATGCCCATCAGGTTACCGTTTATTTCATAATAATAAAACGTGTAATGATTTGGCGAAGCTGTTTTAAATAACCTGTAAAGAAGTGGTTGGCGCCCGGCAAAATCGTAATTGGATGCTTTTGTGGTTTTGCCCACTCAATTGCATCTGAAAGTAAGGTAATGTCATCTTGCTCACCATGAATGAGTAGAATATCACCTTGAATTTCAGGTGTTTTATAGTGACGTAAGCCCACAACAGTAGCTGTTGGTAAACCACATAAAATTAACTGTACTGGCTGTAATTCAGGGCTAAGCTGCGCATGACATTTTGCCAAAACATGTGAGCCAAAGCTAAAGCCACCTGCATAAAATGGCAAACCTGCATGAAGCTTACGGACATGCTCAATCACAGCTAAAATATCTTCAGTTTCTCCATGACCTTCATCATGAACACCTTCACTGCCGCCTAAACCACGGAAACTAGGACGGTAAACAATACAGCCATATTCATTAAAGATTTGGGTTAAAAGAGCAGGGACTTTATGTTGAGGGGTTCCACCTTGTAATGGGTGAGGGTGACAAACAACTGCAAAGCCTTTGATTTCACCTTCAGGGTGGTCAACAAAAAGTTCAATTTTACCTACTGGACCCTGGATGAAAATTTGCTCAGACATAGAAGAACCGCTAAATAACAATACGTAAGTGCTATTTTACCGATAGTCGTCATTGAAAACACGAGTTAGCATTAAAAAATATCTACTGTTATAGTTGGCATTAATAATAATTTTTTCAGGTTGTCTATGCTTGCTTTAATTTCTCCTGCAAAAACTTTAGATTATGAAACAGCGTTACCTACAGATGAGTTTACTCAGCCACGCTTGTTAGAACACTCCGCACAATTAATTGATGTTTGCCGCAAACTTTCTGCGTCGGAAATTGCGAGTCTAATGAGTGTCAGTGAAAAAATTGCCACACTTAATGCTGATCGTTTTAGGGACTGGAAGCCAGAATTTGATTTTTCAAATGCTCGTCAGGCAATTTATGCATTTAAAGGAGATGTTTATACTGGTTTAGATGCTTATCACTTAAAAGATAAAGATATTGATTTTGCTCAGCAGCATTTGCGTATGCTCTCTGGTTTATATGGTTTATTGCGTCCTTTAGATTTAATGATGCCTTATCGTTTAGAGATGGGCACTAAATTAAAAAATACGCGCGGTCATAATTTGTATGAATTTTGGGATGACATCATCACTAACCAGATTAATGAAGATTTAGCGGCAATTAAATCAGAATTGCTGGTAAATTTGGCTTCAGATGAATATTACAAATCTGTCAATGAAAAGAAAATTAAGGCTGAAATTGTGAAGCCTATTTTCCTTGACCAGAAAAATGGCAAATATAAAGTCATTAGTTTCTATGCGAAAAAAGCACGTGGTTTAATGGCTCGTTTTATTATTGAAAACCAATTAAATAAAGCTGAAGACATCAAAGCGTTTAATACCGAGGGTTACTACTTTGATGCTGATAACTCATCGGCAAAAGAGTTGGTGTTTAAGCGTGATGAACAATAATCCTAAGCGTGGTTAATAGATGCTGATACAGCTTTACTTATTAAAACTGGAACTTTTTTGGTTTGAGCTGCATCAGCATTATCATTTTTCTGAACCGCAGAAAATTTTAAATGAACTTATTGCTGCTTATAGTGAAAAGCAGCGTGCCTACCACACCGTACAACATTTATATGAATGTTTGAGTTTAATTGAGACGATTCAGTCCGAATTAAATGATCCGTATGCTGTTGCATTGGCTCTCTGGTTCCATGATGTAGTCTACGAACCTCAAGCGCTAGATAATGAACTTAAAAGTGCCGAGTTATTTGAGCAATTAATGGCTCAAGATTTACAGCTCGATACAATACAGAAAATAAAGCGTTGGATTCTTGCGACTCAAAAGCATGCACCAACCGGTGAAACAGATTTGCAATTTTTGTTAGATATCGATTTAGCTATTTTGGCAGCAACACCTGAACGTTTTATCCAGTATGAACAGCAAATTCAGCAGGAGTATTCTTGGGTTGATTCAGAAGTATATTCAATTAAGCGAAAAGAAGTTTTAATGAATTTTTATCAGTCTGAGCCGCTTTATCAAACTGCATATTTCCAAAAGAATTTTGAGTTAAACGCCAAGCAAAATTTAAAGAAAATATTGGAATAGCCTAAGCTGAATATAAAATTTAGATCTGTTGATTGAATAAAGTGATATAGATTTTTAATCTTTTTTGAAAAGCGAAAATGGTTACATGAGAGGAGAGAGGAACCACTGAAAAAAGCAGTGATTCCTTAGAAATAAATTATTTAAAGAAATAACCTGTTTCTGGTGAACTTGCATTTGCCATGCGTTTGCGTGGCATACGCCCAGCTAAAAATGCTTCACGTCCTGCTTCAACAGCTTTCTTCATTGCAGAAGCCATCAAAATAGGATTTTGAGCCGCTGCAATCGCTGTGTTCATCAATACGCCATCACAACCAAGTTCCATCGCAATAGCAGCGTCACTTGCTGTACCAACACCTGCATCTACTAAAACCGGTACTTTGGCATTTTCTTTAATAATTGAAATGGTATGCGGGTTTAAAATACCTAAGCCTGAACCAATCAAACTACCTAAAGGCATAATTGCAACACAGCCCATACTTTCAAGTTCTTGAGCAATGATTGGGTCGTCAGAGGTATAGACCATAATCTCAAAACCGTCATCAATCAAAGTGCGAGCGGCTTTTAAAGTCTCGGTTACATTTGGATATAAAGTTTTTTCATCACCCAACACTTCAAGTTTTACTAGGTTATGACCATCAAGTAGCTCGCGCGCTAGCATACACGTGCGTACTGCGCTGTCAGCGTCAAAACAACCTGCAGTATTTGGCAAGATTGTATATTTTTCTGGTGGAATGACAGAAAGTAAATTCGGTTGATCTGGATTTTGTCCAATATTCACACGGCGGATTGCGACAGTTACGATTTCTGCACCACTAGCTTGAATGGCTAAATCCGTTTCATTTAAGTCTTTATATTTCCCTGTTCCTACCAATAAACGAGATTGAAAAGAACGTGAACCAATAATGAGAGGGGTGTCTTGCATGGATAACTCCGACTTAGCCGCCGCCAACAGCGTGAATAATTTCGATACGGTCATGTTGAGCAATCGTAATTTGCTCTAATTTGCTTTTAGGCACGATTTGCTGATTGTGTTCAACAGCAAAACGTTTTCCTTCAAGTGCCAGTTCCTGAATGAGTTGCAACAGGTTTTGGCTAGGCGTGTCCGTTAATTCGCCATTTAAATAAATTTGCATGATCACATTCCGATTATTTTGCGTATTTGAAAGCATTCCAAGTCAAGATTAGCCATCCGGCAATCATCAAAGCTCCACCTATTGGCGTAATTGCGCCTAATATCCGCGGTAAACCCAATGCCATGATATAAAGCGAACCACAAAAGAACAGAATGCCAATCTGAATAAGCAAGAAAGATAACTTGATTGGGAAATGAGGAAGAACCTTGCTTAAAATACCAAGCGCTAACAATCCAAGCGCATGATAAAAAAAGTAGTCGGTTGCAGTCTGCCACCAAGCAAGTTGTTCAGGGCTCGCGTGAGCTTTAAGACCATGTGCTCCAAAAGCACCCAACATGACTGCGAAAGCAAGATTAAGGGCTGAAATGGCAATCCACATAACAAAAAACGCAACTGAATAATGAAAGGCAACGTTACCATAGAATAGGTTGGCTAAACATAGCCAGATAAAACAAAAGGGCTTATCGCCCTTTTATTTTTTCATTTTCTTTAGCTTGCAGACATTGCGACTTTAATTTTTTCCATCGCATTCTTTTCAAGCTGACGAATACGTTCGGCAGAAACATTATATTCAGCGGCAAGCTCATGGAGGGTAGATTTATCGTCATCTAACCAACGGCGCTGCAAAATATTACGTGAACGGTCATCTAGCTGGTTCATTGCGTCATGCAAAGCAGATGTACTTTGTTCTTCCCAATCCTCATTTTCTACTAAACGAGCAGGGTCATAACGATTATCTTCAAGATATAACACTGGCGCAGTGTGCGGGGTGTCATCATCGTCATCGCCTTGAGCTTCAAAAGCAGCATCATATGCTGTTAAACGACCTTCCATTTCCAAAACTTGTTCTGGAGTAACATTTAAGTCGTTTGCAATAGATTGTGCTTCTTCTAATGTGAGCTTTTTACTCGATTTTTTTAAGCTGCGTAAATTGAAGAAAAGTTTACGCTGAGCTTTGGTTGTTGCAATTTTTACAATACGCCAGTTACGAATAACATATTCGTGAATTTCTGCCTTAATCCAGTGGACGGCAAAAGATACAAGACGTACGCCCATATTTGGGTCAAAACGTTTTACGGCTTTCATTAAGCCTAAGTTACCTTCTTGAATAAGGTCACCTTGAGGTAGGCCATAACCTGCATAGCTGCGCGCAATGTGAACGACGAAGCGTAAATGCGACATTACCAGCATTTTTGCGGCATCAAGATCTTGGTCATAATAATAACGCTCAGCAAGCTCTTTTTCTTGCTCAGCCGTTAAAATAGGAATCTGATTGACAGTACTGATATATGCACCAAGGTTTACACCGGGCGCAGACAATGACAGGGGCATCAATTGATTGCTGCTGTCACTCATGAGTTCTCCTTATAGGA
Source organism: Acinetobacter sp. 148 (assembly GCF_031196675.1). Lineage (NCBI taxonomy): Bacteria > Pseudomonadati > Pseudomonadota > Gammaproteobacteria > Moraxellales > Moraxellaceae > Acinetobacter > Acinetobacter sp. 148. Next base: position 33,012 of record NZ_JAVIMT010000090.1, read on the forward strand.
TAGGATGGATTAACCAATAAGTTCATCTTAATTTGAATCGGCTTCATAATTAAGGAAAATTGGGTATAGAAATGTAAAATTTTATGCAGTTTCTAATCTTTTAGTTTAGCAAAGAATTATTGAGTTTCAATTAAATAGTGAAATTCTCTTTCTGAAATCTGCATGGTTTGACACGTAAAATGATGTAATTGGCAATAACGTGTTACATCAATTTCACTATGCGTGTCAGATGATTTTAATAAGAATAGTTGTTTTCCCGATAATTTTTTAAGTTCACGTTTCAACATTAATAATGGCATTGGACAAGGTTGGCCAAGGGCATTAATTTCAATAGGCGTCGTAGCGGAAGAAGTAGTGCTCATTCATCATCAAAACAACTAAAAAAATTATTTTAACAAATTTTTGTAAACCCTACATAACTTTATATAAAGAACAACTAATCAATACTGATAAAAATTATTGTAATAAGCTGTTTAAAAAAACAGCTAAAAATAGGGGAAATAAATGAAAAAAATTCTATTAATTGTCATAAACCCGTGTTAAGCTCGAACCGTTTTAGGAATTACCACACAGTTAAATTGTTTTAATAACCCTATAACAAATGGATGTAACCGGAAATTGTTGATAGTTTTACAGAATGATTACAAGCTTTAAGATTATAAAAATTTTAAAACCTTGTTTGCTCTGCTGTTTGCAACACCGGAAGGTCCTTTTTTCATCATCTGAGGATTGACTTATGACAGCTCGTGAACAAGGCGTAGTAAAGTGGTTTAATGACACTAAAGGCTTTGGTTTTATTCAACGTAACGGCGGCGACGATGTATTCGTTCACTTCCGTGCAATCGTAGGTGACGGTCACCGTTCTCTACGTGACGGTCAACGTGTAGAATTTAGCGTTGTACAAGGTCAAAAAGGTTTTCAAGCTGAAAACGTTCAGCCTTTAGACTAATTCATCTTTTTGATGAATCATGGACGCTCCAATTTTTGAATTGGGGCGTTTTTGTTTATAATGATCTTCTCATTCGAGAGATTGTTTGTTAGAGCGCGTATTTATGACATCTGGTTTTGAAACCTTGAATTTACATCCGCAACTTAAAAAGGCGATTGATGCTTTAGGGTTTACTCAAATGACCCCAATTCAGCAAAAGGTTTTAAAATATACATTAGCCGGGCATGATGCAATTGGGCGAGCACAGACAGGAACAGGTAAAACTGCTGCCTTTCTGATTAGTGTAATTAATGATTTGCTCAATAATCCGGTTCAGGAGCAACGCTTCCGTGGTGAGCCTCGTGCTTTAATCTTAGCACCTACTCGTGAGTTGGCATTGCAGATTGAAAGTGATGCAAAATCTCTCACAAAATTTTCTAATTTACACCTAGTGACCCTATTAGGTGGCGTTGATTTCGATAAGCAGAAGAAGCAACTTGATGCTAATTTTGTCGATATCATGGTTGCCACACCAGGGCGTTTAATTGATTTTGTAGAACAAAAAGAAGTTTGGCTCGATCAAATTGAATTTTTAGTGATTGATGAAGCTGACCGTTTATTGGATATGGGCTTTATTCCTTCGGTAAAACGTATTGTGCGTTATTCACCACGTAAGGAACAACGTCAAACCTTAATGTTCTCTGCAACATTTAGTTATGATGTCTTGAACTTGGCAAGACAGTGGTTATTTGAACCAGTAACTGTTGAAATTGAACCTGAACAAAAGACCAATAATGATGTCGAACAACGTGTTTACGTTGTGGCTAAACAAGATAAATATCGTCTTTTACAAGATATTTTACGTGAAGAGCCAATTGATAAAGTTATGATCTTTGCCAATCGCCGTGATCAGGTACGTCGTCTTTACGACCATTTGAAAAAAGATGGATACAAAGTGGGGATGCTATCTGGTGAAATTGCTCAAGATAAACGTTTAAAAATGTTGGAGCAGTTTAAGCAAGGCAAGCATAACATCATGATCGCAACCGATGTTGCTGGTCGTGGTATTCATGTAGACGGCGTATCACATGTAGTGAATTTTACATTGCCTGAGCAGTCTGATGATTATGTCCATCGTATTGGTCGTACAGGTCGTGCAGGGGCACAAGGGGTAAGTATTAGTTTCTTATCTGAAGATGATGCTTTCTATTTACCCGAAATTGAAAAAGCAATTGGTAAGAAATTGCCTCTAACCCGACTAGATGGTTATTGCTAATAAAAAATCCCAATCATTTGATTGGGATTTTTTTTGATTAATTTATTTTACAATAGAAGGTAAGCGTTGTTTGATAGTCATCATCTTTTGCTAAAGATGCATTTTTACCCGTTAAAGTACCGATGACACCCGCAGCAGCTTCTACCATTTGACCAGTCTTTTCACTTACCACATCTTTTAAAACCCCATGGTAAGACGTTTTTTCATCAACAATAACTGGCGTTGTGCTCTTAGAGCATGTTTTTTGTGCCGCAGTAACCGCATTATTCTTTGCAATTAAATTGGTTTTGCCAATTCCAGTCACTTCAAACTGATTATTTTCTTTTTGAATCGCTAAAGTGTTTTTAGGCGTGGTTGCACAAGCACCTAGTAATAAAACAACACCGCTCATTGCGCTCGCTAAAATTATTTTTTTCATAATGCACCTAAGTTAATCACCAAAAGATAGGGTTATTTGAACATAAGTTTTCTAATTGATTTTGAAGACGTTGTATGAGTTTTGATGTTTTGTATTAAAAAATGTCAAACTATGAATTCACTAAGTTTATAAGCTAGATTCAATGGTGGATTAACGGTAGATTATGCTAATCTATTTCGAATTTTTGAGTTAGATTAATATTAATGACGGATTCAGCAATACAAATAATTCACCAAAATATTCATCAGCGTCAGTCTATTGGCCAATTAGTTGAGCCAGCCCCAAATACAGACCAGTTAGAGTTGGCTTTTCAGGCAGCTTTAACAGCTCCAGATCATCATAGACTTAAGCCAACACGTTTTGTAATGGTGTCAGGTGACCAACGTGCTGCTTTTGGTGAAGTTCTGGCAAAAGCATTGGTCGATTTGGGTGAGTCTGATCCTGCACAGCTTGAACGAGTGAAGCAACATCCTTTTCGAGCTCCGCTACTTATTTTAGCTCTTACGCAATTACAAGATCATCCGAAAGTTCCACACTTCGAACAAATTTTGAGTACAGGCGCAGCAGTACAAAATCTTTTGTTATCTTTACAAGCTCAAGGGTTCTCGACCATGTGGCGTAGTGGTGCCGTTGTCGAATCAAACTGGTTAAAACAGCATTTAGGTCTGCAACCGCATGATTTGATTTCAGGTATTATTTATGTCGGCACAGCAGCTAAAGCAATTGCACCGCGTGCAGATATTGATAGTAAAGAATTCGTAAAAGTTTGGCAGGCTTAACGTCTGTAAAAGTAAGAAATAGGATAATAAAGCATGGCTGAATTTAAGTTTACAGATTTGGTGGAACCTGTTGCGGTCGATAAAAAAACGGCATTACGTATTACCGTTTTAGGGGGCGGTAGCTTTGGTACAGCCATGGCAAATTTAGCTGCTCGTAATGGCTGCGATACCATGATCTGGATTCGTGATGCCGAAACAGCAGAAGAAATTAATAAAACCCATATTAATAAACGTTATTTACCAGACTTCACTTTAGAATCTTCATTACGTGCAGTTTCTGATCTTGAGCAAGCGGTATGTGATCGAGATATTATTTTAGTTGCAATTCCAAGCCACTCATTCCGTGACGTTTTAAAACAAATAGCGCCTTATATTACTGCACAAGCTGTGGTGTCTTTAACCAAAGGTGTTGAAGCTAAAACATTTAGCTTCATGAGTGATATTATTCGTGAAGAATTACCAGAAGTGCCGTATGGCGTATTGTCAGGACCAAATCTTGCTAAAGAAATTATGGCAGGTATGCCTTCTGGTACTGTAATTGCAAGTGATTCTGAACTCGTCCGTTATGCCGTACAGCATGCACTTCATAGTGCGTTATTCCGTGTTTTTGGTAGCGATGATGTACATGGAGTTGAGTTAGGCGGTGCCCTTAAGAATATTTATGCCGTTGCTATGGGAATTGGGGCAGCATATAAAATTGGTGAAAATACCAAGAGTATGATTTTAACGCGTGCTTTGGCTGAAATGAGCCGTTTCGCGGTAAAACAAGGTGCAAACCCACTTACGTTCTTAGGTTTATCTGGAGTAGGTGATTTATTTGCGACTTGTAATAGTCCATTAAGCCGTAATTATCAAATTGGTTATGCGCTAGGTTCTGGTAAAACGCTTGAACAAGCGAGTAAAGAATTAGGTCAAACTGCAGAAGGTATTAACACGATTGTTCAGGTGCGTGGCAAGGCACAAGAACTAGACGTATATATGCCAATTACCAATGCTTTATATGAGGTCATTTTTGAAGGCGCTCCACCATTAAATATTGCACTTTCTCTTATGAAAAATGGACACCGTAGTGATGTCGAGTTTGTTTTACCTCATCATGAAGTCTGACGAATAAATGTCATAAATTGTGGTTATAATGCAAGAATTGTTTACAAGGAAATTTTATGCAACTGACATTAGTTCGTCATGGGGAAGCTGCTCCGCCAGTAAATGGTAATGATATTAAACGTCCCCTTACTGCGCGTGGACATGCACAGGCTGAGCAAACGGCAACCTTTTTAAAAGATATTGTAAAACCAGATATTTTTGTTGTTAGTCCTTTGCTGCGTGCTCAGGAAACGTTGGCGCATATCCAGACCTATTTTAAAGATGTGCCAGTGTTGTTATGCGACAAAATTAAGCCTGACGATGATGCAAAAGAAGCGATTGAATGGCTATCTCAAATTCCTTATGAGTCGATTGTGGTTGTTTGCCATATGAATGTGGTAGGGCATATTGCAGAGTTACTTACTCATGAAAATTTCAATCCATTTGCACTTGCTGAAGCTAGAATTTATGATCAAGCTGTTATTGCAAATGGTTTATCAACACAAAAAAATAGTTTTATACCCACAATATAATTAAAAAGGTTATTTAGCCCACATGCTGTATATATTGTTGATAAAGTTGAGTTAAAAATTATTCTAATAATTTTAGACTTGTTAAATATCAATAATTTATATTGTATCTGTGGGTTAAATTGACCTGTTTTAGTCACCTATATTTGCACCATATAGTGATTATTTTGACTATTTTTTTTATAAAATGAGTAAAATAAAAAGTAATCTGCACCAAATCTGCACCAAGAATGAAATTACCTAAACCTATTAAGCGTGGGCAAACGTACCGTATTACTGTGACCTACGAAAACAAAAGATATTCATGCACCAGAGACACAGAAAAAGAATGTGAGCAATGGGCAGCTATGAAGCTGCTTGAGTTGAAATCTGGAAAAGTGCAAGAAGAAAAGGGGATAAAGACACCTTATCCTTTTAAGATGCTTTGCGAAAAATACTATGCAGAAAAGGGAATTAAATTAAGATCAAAGCATGTCATTAGAAATAAGCTGGACAATCTGGAACGTATTGTTGGTGAATTGGCATCTAAATCAATATATGACTTCAAGCCAAGCGATATAGCTAGGTGGCGAAATAAAAGGGTACTTGAAGTAAAGAATGGAACCGTCTTATATGAGTTCTCTATTTTTTCATCAATATTTACCTATGCTCAAAAAGAATTATTTTTAATTGAATCTAATGTTTGGCAAAACGTAATTAAACCTGAAAAGGGGAAGAGCCGAAGCCAGCGTATTACTTTTGAAGATCAAGAAAAAATTCTACAACAAGCCAAGTGGGATAAAAATAATTCCCCAAGATTCGTAAAGCATTATGTATGTTGGGCAATGTTATTTGCACTTGAAACAGCAATGAGACAAGGCGAAATACTTGGTATGCGGAGAGAGGACATTAAAGATGGCTTTGTCCACCTTCCTATGACGAAGAATGGCGAGTCTAGGAATGTGCCATTGTCTAAAGAAGCTAAAAGACTTATATCAATACTACCGTCAAACAGTGATATTTTACTGCCAGTTAAAGCTGAGACTTTTAAAAGGACATGGATAAAAATTCGTGATGCTGCTGATCTGAAGCACATTAACTTTCATGACACACGACATGAAGCAATTACAAGAATGGTTCGAGAAAGGAAATTACCAGTTGAAGTACTAGCTAAAATAACAGGGCATAAGACTATTGGTATTTTAATTAACACGTACTACAACCCAAATGCTCAGGACCTTGTAGAAATGTTTAATAGTAGTGAGAGCTAGTTAGCTCTCTTTCTACCACGTTTGTTTGCATCTTTTTTAGTTAGTATTTGACGTGCTCGCTCAGGATCGTACATGTGTTTCCCGCCTGTACCTTGGTTAATTGAGACAAGCTTTTCTCGAATGGTAGTAACACTTAAGTTATATACCTTCGCCAATTCAGCAGCACTTACTAACTCTTGTTTAACCTGCTCAAGCTTGGTGACAATAGCGCCACCAAGATTTTGACCAAGTAAAATCTGAGGAGGGGTATCACCCTCCAAAGTGATTGAAAACTGCATAATCCCCATTCACCCCTCCATTTCATTAAACTTCTTAACGATTGCTTTTTTGGCCTTCATCAAAAAGTACTCACGTTCATCTTCTTCAAAACACCCATCGCCTTGTGGCTCTTGAGAATACAAAATTGTCTCATCACCACAATCAGGATAATCAACTCTAAATTCGCCATGTCTTAATCGGAGATATCCAATCTGTTGACCTTGAAAAACTGCAATATATTGTTCAGGGCTTTCATCACATGTTTTGATTAGCTCAACTTCATCAGTAGTCAATAACATTTCACCCCTCCTTACTTTCCGCTTTTCTAAAATCAGTGCCTTCTGGATCTATCCCAAAATATTCACAAATTTCTGTAGCTTTTGTCGCACCTGGCCCATGTCTGGATACATGAACCCAATTCAAAACGTACTTTGGCTTTTTACTATTCATGAGAGCCATTAGATAAAGTTGCTCAAAGTTAAATTCACTCATCCCTCAGCTCCCGATTTGCAAACATTAACCATTGCTTTGTATTGAGTAGATATACGAAGCTTTTCTCTACCAGATATGCTGTCAATATGGACCATAGGCATTGGTGCAAGGTTTGCAGCGCCAAGCATTTCTTGAGTAGGTTCTAATGGCATTAAAACGTAGCCTTCTGGCACCGCCTGAGCTTTGGCTTTTTCAAGCTCTGCATCACGATGCTTTGCACATCTAAGCCAAGCATCCCAACGGCTATTCATGTTGCTTATTTCTTTTTGAGCAACTTCAGAAGGATTGTTTGATCTAGTCATAAACAGTTCATGCTCATGACTAAAAATAATGTCTCTTCTTCCTTTGTAATATTGGAAGGTATTTAGAAAAGCCTCTCTTTCCTTATTCAAATCTGTCATGCTGCCACCTTATCCTTGTTGCTGAATTGCTTGATTTACTGCATTAATGTCATTTGAAGGGGATTTTTTACCTTCTGATAACTCTTGCTCATTTTTCTCAGCAATAACTGTTTGCCATGTGGTTTCACCGTTTTTGATTGCTCCAAATACAGCGCGCAATTCGTCAATTTGAGCAGGTGAGCACTGATCAAGAGGGCAGCCGATATAATCAACAAGGTTTTGCGCTTTAACGCCAATGTTGTTGAATGAATCCACAATTTGCTTGCGGTACTTCTCTGGATCTTCTTTGATGCCACTTTGACGGGTTTGCAGAATTAGATGCTCTGCTTCATCCTGTAGATCACCTGGAATGATACGAAGTCCAGCATTACGAATCGCCTTAGAAATCGCAGCATTGCGCTTGTTAAGCATTTCGTCTTCTGTAGCAACAACTACAAATACTTTCTGACCAGAACTATTTAGGCGTTCACTTACTACTTCACGGCCTGCGCTAGATTTACGCTCAACAGTTTTGTTGATCTTGATGTCTTGAGGATATGTAGTGTTTGACTCAAGATCAGTTACAGAAACACGATGAATCTCTTTGTGGTCATCTTCAAAGATCATGGTTGTTTCAGTAAGAATATTTGTCATGCAGCGGATAGCCACTTCTACAAAGCGGATACCCAAACCAGTCACAGAAGAACCACCGCCAACAGGTTTTTTGTAGTAGGTGGATGTATTGTCAGCAAAGGAAGGACGACGACATTCTTTTAATAAATCTTGACGCACAGCATCCCAATTTCTAGGGCGATGCATAGCCATCATATAACGTGCTTCAACTTGGGCCTTTGCTTGTGCTGCAAGCACATTTGCTGCTGTTTCAGCTTGAGGAACAATGCCTTGATTTAATGTTGCAAGCATATTCATTGTTATTCTCCTAGAAATTCTTTCTTAGCCCATAAAGGCAAATCAATTGGTTGAATCTGTTTTGTGTAGCCTTGCCACTCATTTGACTGTTTGCATTGCAGTAGAGTTAGCATTGCAGATCGACGTTTTTGCTCACCGATAAACAGCATTTCATCTGATGCGTAATAGATGATTGACTCATGCGGATCGTCTTCTTCTACTGCAAAAAATAGGAAAGAAGGGTTGTAATCTTCACCGTAATAAGCCTTGTATCCATTGATATACATAGCTGCTGAAAGTGAGTAGTCATAGTTTTGGCAACTTCTTGAAAATGCATTCGCACGCGCATCCGTTGTCTTTTTGATGTCTACAATTAACCCGTTAGGGAAATATTCACTTGTTTCAGGTGCTACATGCCAATCAGGGCGAATACGACATTCAAGACCTGTTTCTTCATCATCAAAAAAGATCGAAGCTTCACGAATACCACCTGATAAAATCATGTTGTACATAGGGTGGCGTTTCATTGCTTCCGCAGCTTTCGCGGCTGCTTGATATTGTTCTTCGGTAATGATTGCCTTGTTTGCATTGTTCTGTAAGAACTTTGCTATTGCTTCTTTACCTACATTTGTTCGCTTATTAACGATTGGTTCGATTGCAACTTCATCGTTAAAAACTTCTGGTTCAAGGAATAGAACATGAACCGCAGTACCAAGCGCCATTGCAGTAGTCTGCTTGTGTTCCTTACCACTCATGTGCTCAGCAAAGAAGTGTGCAGGAGAACGCAGAATGGTTTTAAGCTGTGAGCTACTAACAGCCGAATGAGCGTGATACGCTGCATTCGACATGTTATGTACCAAAACTGGCGCATTCATAATCTTCTCCTAATCCTCTTCGCGTTCTAACTGAGCAATAAAGTCTTCTTCAGATGGCAAATTATCTAAATCAAATGACTCTAAGAATTTCACTTGGTAGTATCCTTCGTTACTATCTGGGGAAGTAACAGATGCAAACCTTTCACTGCTATCTAATGGTTTTTTGTTGAAGCCCTGAAAAACTTCAAAAGTATTTTTATCTAGGTCAATTACATACGCCCATTCGCAAAATAGCGATTCAGCAGCAAATTCAAGATATTTGCGCATCGGAATAGGTGATTCAGAATTTTGGATAATTCCCAAAATATCTGATCCAGCATCACGTGAAAAAGAAGGATATTTAGCTGAAAAACGTTTAGATACTTCAAAGTCGACATAACCATCATCACGAGTATTGCCAGCTTCTTTGTACCAAGCTTTAACTTGCTCATCGGTAGGTTCAAAGATGTTGTCTAGCTTCTGAATAAAAAGAGCTTTGTTAAATTCTCCTTTTAAGAACTCTAATATTCCAGCACCTTGACCACTTGGATAACCATCCCATTGACCGTATTTTGCAACTTTGTATTCATTGTTGTGCTGCACACAAATTAAATGTCTAGTTCCCATCACACCACTCCTGCTTCTTCATCTGCCAATTCTTCGGCGTAGTATTTAAGCTGCTCGTTTAAGTCAGCCACTTGTGTTGATGTGAGTTGAAATAGAAGGCCGATTGGAGTCTCTACATATTCAGTACCAACAACTTCAACATGTGTGCGGTCATCTACTACTAGTTGATCGTAAAATTGATCCTTACTGTCCTCTGGATTCATAAGAGAACCAACCACACGAACTTGTTTAGTAACATCGGCAACCATCTTGCATTTCAAAGTTGCACAGCCGCTTTCCAGTTCAAATGAAACTGTATTGTCTTTAACTTCAAACTCACCAGACACTTGAAGCATCGGGAAAGAAGGGCACAGCAACTCTGGCTTGTTAACTAACATATTCATTAGATAATCCCCCAGTGAACCGCCAAGATGAGGTTGAAGAACCCAATGAAACTAGCTAGTGCTATGTAGTTATCCATGAGAGGGCTCCTTGTCTTGCTCACCCTCACTAAGCTCTTTAAGTCCTTTAAGGGTTTGTTCAACTAAGTGTGAGAAATCAACTTCATAACTAATTCTTGAACCATCTTCAGATTTAAGCTTCAATGAGATGCTTGGAAGCTCTATGCCTTCATGTTCAACAAGCATCATTAGGGCTTCAATTACCACAACTGAAACGGTTGCAACTGATTTTGTATCCATTAGTTATCTCCTTCCACTTGCACACGCACATACATGTTCTGTTTTGCTTTGAGTTCGTTGACGTGTTGCTCGTCGGCACAGCCTCGTAAGAATGCAAATACAATGAAGGTGATAACCCAGAAAGCTAAAAAAGCTTTCGAGCCATCCTTAAAGGCTTGGCTAAACTTGTACTTTTCCATTCTTTGATTCATACTTATCTCACTCGTTGAGTAAAAGCACATCGGACCTGGGGAGGGCGGTGTGCTTTTTTGTTTGTCGATGAGATAAATATAAGAAAACTTAGTTTTATTGTCAATAAGAAATCTTATTTTAATTTAAGAAAGCTTACTTTTATGCTTTAATAGACAAAATAAAACCCACACTAGGTGGGTTAAGCGTTGCTAATTTTGTATTTTAAAAATCAAATTCTTCTTGTTTGGTAGTCTTATGCTCAATAACTTCCACAACCTCAAACTCTGTCTTAAGTTTTGTATGAGCTAAAAATTGGATGGTCTTTAGCTTAACCTTAAGTAAGTCGCCCTTACCAAAACGAAGCAATCCAGAATCAATCTTTTGCAGAAACACCTCATCAGTAATAGAAGCATTAATTGTTGAGCCGCCATTATTGAATCGCCACTTGTTTTTTTCCTTAAATGATATTGATTCAATTTGCAAAAAAGTTTCTGTGATGCTTTCGCTCAAATGATCATCAATGTCCTGAAATTTAAAATACTCAACTTCTTTTTTGTCAATAAATAGCTCAACATTTTCATCAAGCATTTCTTTTACAACATAAAATGAGTCAATCCCATCTTTGCTTAATGGTTCTAGCATTTTTTCAATATCGGATGCAATCACCTTGCTTCGGTAAAGACGTAACGCTCTTTTATCAACTTCTAAATATTCAGTTTCAGTGTAAAAGACTTTTGCATGATCAACAGTTTCCTCTATCTTAACAGGAGGGTTGCCTTTCAGTTTTTTATAGATTTGAATTACACCAACAGTAGCACCCCCAAAAAAACCAACCAATCCCAAGATCCCACTTGCGTTTGCTAAGGCCGTTGCAGTAGGGCCAACTAATAGATCTTTGATTTGATTCACCCAAGATAGGTGCTCAACAAATTCTATTCCAAAACAACCTGTTTTAAAGTTTGCTTTGACATTTAATTGAATTTCAAGCTTATCCCCATTGATCTCTTTATTGGCATGAGTCAAGAGGTCACTTATAGCCATCATAGCAGGCGCAAGATCTCGAACATCCATTAGGTGTTCTTCTAATGCTTTGCCATCATAAACTACATGGAATTTCTCACTCATAGCATCATCATCAATCAGGTCTGTATTGGTTATTGTCATAGTCTAACAGTCTGTATTTTTAGTTTCATCATGAGTTTGACATTGGTTGTCGCACCACTTTGCCCGAACCGTTATAAAGTACTGTGTCGGGTTCACAGTTTATTAATCTTTTGTGTTATTAATTTTCTGTCCAAGCTTTCCTTCTTTTACCAACTGCACGACCTGCTCATTAGTAAGCACAGGAATAAAGACTTTGTCGCCAATATCTTTAGAAAGAATCTTCACTTCTTCGGCTGTTAGCACCAAAGCTTCACTATTTTTCGCAGCATCATTGATACGGGCAATGATTTGGTTGATTGGTAGTTTTGAATTGTCCATAAGTCTTCCTGTGATTAATGCGAATAAGGATGTTCTTGTCTGTGCTGACTTGGCGGCACGATATCTGTAATAGCGGTAATACTTTCAACCTCGTCCATTTCAAAGAAAAATCGCTCACCACCATTCACAGAAAGCAAACTTAAAACCCCACCATTGATGCCGACAAATTCTTTAATTGTGCATCTTCCATCCTTCAAGCACACCTGAACAAACTCATTCGGCACAAGATCTGCATCAGGGTCGCATACAACATACCAGCCATTACGAATTGCTGGAAACATTGAGTCGCCAGTGCCTTTAATGCCATAGGCTCTTGGTCCTGCTGAGTGAGTTGGAACATAACCATCACCACCGTTACCTTCGTAACCCATATCTGTGAAATACCCATCCATACCCATCTTTGAATAGGCTTTAACAGGGACATATCTTTTTTGAATAGGGAATGGCTTATCTGATGTTTGAACAAACTTAACAGCATCTTCACTATCTGGAATATTGTATTTTTTCTTAAACGCTTCGATATCTAGAACATTTAATTGAACAGCATTGTTGTCCAATTGAGGACCACTTTCATCACCATTTGTAATATACGAAGTGGACACACCAAAATAAGCGGCCATTTTACTTAAAGGATCAGCTTTAGGTGCATATGCATCTTTCTCCCAACCAGTGACATTAGGCGCACTAACCCCGACGATTTTTGCCAAATCGCCTTGAGTTAATTTCTTTTCTCTTCGTAAGGCGCGAATACGCTGACCCATAGTTTCTAGTTTCTTCATATAAGTTATCTTACATCTTGCAAAAATAAGTTATCTTTGTTTTAATACTAAGAAATCTTATTTTTGAGGTTGAGCAAATGACCAAACAGGAAGCTTATAAGTTGCTTGGTGTGAATGGTGTTGGCTTAGCAAAGTTATTAGGAATTGAGCCACCTGCTGTTTATCAGTGGCCTAATGAAAAAATCCCTTTAGCTCGCGAATACCAAATCAGAGACTTAGCAAGTGGCAAAGAGCCAATTAAACGAACTAATGCAACCGCTTAGGAACTAAACCATGAGCAAATTATCTAATGACCTTACTGCAAGAGCCAGAAACACAAGAGCTTTAGTTATGCAGGCTCTTGCATCAAAAAATAATGGCGAAATTGCGGACAGACTCGGAGTAGATGCGAGCACCTTATCAAGAATGAAAAATGATAAGAAATCCAATGGCTTGAGTGAAATTGAGAACGCTTGTGCATTATTGGATGCGCTTGGATTAAAAGTTATTCCTGAAAATTATGAGTGTTATGACCGTCAGTTTGTTGAGTCAATTTTCTTTTTAGCACGTCTTTCTATGGCGCGTGCTTCGGACATCAACGATTACCAACACACAGATTTATCTAAGCGTTTATCAGAGCTTGGATATTAAAAAACCGCTTCCTGCGCGAACAGGTTAGCGGTCAGTTATTCATTACAGGAGCAATGAATGAAAACAAATTTAGCACAAGAGCCACCAATTCCACAAGGTGAGTTGGTTCACTTTCCGAAGAAAGAGCGTAATGCTATGTCGGATCAACTTTCAAAAGGCTTCATCATGAAAAGCCGTCTTTACCATTATGAGGTAGAGCCGTTCATTTCTGATGCAGCTAAGAACGTATATTCAGCGATTATGGGGTTTACTAACGGATTTAATAAACCTTCTGACCATATCTCACATCGTCAATTACAGGGTGGAAAGCTTAAAGGATCTAACAAGCTTAGCTCTGGCACAGTAACCAATGGTCTAAAAGAATTAACTTGGTTTGAGGTTATTACAGTTGTTGAGCGTAATAACAAATTAGGCAACAAATACCAGATTAATGAAGTGTCTTTAGTAGAGGCTTTTGAGAAATTTAGTGCTTCAGAAATTAAAGCACTCCGCATCAATAACCGATGCGCTTCGATTAGTGAAGCGCTTCAGTTAGTGGTGCAGTCCGCTTCAGTTAGTGGTGCGGAAGGTGCTTCGACTAGTGGTGCATCAATAGAGTTTCTTTTTATAGATTCTTTTAGAAATATATTTATTAACTCGCTTCGCTCAAACAAACCACTTGAAGCTCATTTTTATGTTTATCAAGAAACTCAAAAACAGATCATTCTTGAACAACAAAAACTAGAAGCTGAAGAGAAAGCAAAAGCTGAAAAAGAACGCAAAGACAAAGTACGCAAGTTAAGTTTTGATGAAGTTATCAAACTTACTAAAAACACTTTTGCAAACCTTTGTGATCTTGAACTTTGGGAACAGTACGTAGCTAACCGTTCTCAACAAGCTAAAACCAAATTAACTAAGAATGCTCTCAACGCAATCTACAAAGATTTCATTGAATGGGGTTATGAAGGCTCTAACCAGTCTTTGAAAACCTCAATCACTGGCAATTATCAAGGTCTATTCGCCCCAAAACAACAAACGCATGGGTTCGCTAATCACAGCCAAGCTGCAACTCGCATGTCTGAAATTCAAGAGTTAATCGCAAAAGAGGAGGCAGGCAATGAACAGTATGGTTTCTAACAATCAAAATGCAGTAGCACATATCAATTCAGCAAAAGTTGTTGGAATCTTCAAAGCGATTGCACCTCGCTCATTTGAGAAAACTTTTGAAGGAATTGCAACAGAGCAAATCAATCATGCAATGAAGATCTGTCTTGATGGCCTTACTCATGAGCAAGTGAACAAAGGCTTATCAATGGTCCGTGATAACGGCTACTGTCCAGATCCTGCAATGTTTCGCAAATGGTGCTTAGGGATTGAGGGCTTTGGATCTGAGCAACAAAGAGCGATTGACTCATACAAGGGTAAGAACGCAGCACTAGCAAACATTCTTAGATGGCGTGCAGATCAATCAGCACCAATCACAAACGCTGAAAAAGAAGCATATGACCGTTGTTATGAGATGTTCAATGCAATTGAGTGGGCTTACAACTCTGATAAAGCTGCATATTTAGCATATGACGCATTTAAAGAAAATTATGTGGAAGTGGTTAAAGAACTAGTCGCAAAAGGAGAACAGCAAGGCATCTGGACAGCACCAAAAGCAATTAGCTCCAAAGTTAAACGAATGGTTAGTTATGCCCAAGATTACTTAAACAGCACAGATGGAGTGCATGCATATTCTGCAAGTGCAGCAGGAATCGCTAAAGAACAATTCTTCTCGATTACTAGAGCAGAAGTCAAAGAGCATCAGGATAGAAACAATATTTTTGCATATGACAAAGCTTTGTACGAGTTGATATCTCAGAAGCTTAATTCTCTTGTCTGGGAAGAAGAGAGAGGTGCAGCGTGAAACATCCTCTAGATAATCAAACAGTCGATTGGTGTGATGAAGAGTTTAAAAGCCATATCGCTATCTTCGAACGCTTTGCAAAGGTGATTCAAGTTGTAAGAACTACTCCAGTAGCGACAACCAGAGAAGTTCAAAAAAAAGCATTGCCTGATCTAAGCCGTAGATCAGTGCAGCGATACATCAAAGAACTAATTGACGCGGGTTATCTCAAACGTCACGAGAAGAAAGATCCAATGGGAACCCGTTTGTATCCAACAGAAAAAGTTAATGAATTATTGGGTGGTGCAGCATGATCGAATCAATGACTCCAAGTATGTACATCAAGCAAGACTTTAGCGCAGAGATTGCTGCATGGGTTGCTCAAGGTAATCAAATTACTGTCCTAGGTCATGGTGAGAGCACGCATAACAAAGCATTCAACAATGCGACTAAAAAGACTGCACAGGATGTCATGAGACGCATGATGTCTAACTCAGTTGCACAGGCTAAGGCTCAGAAAGAAAACCCGTACCTTAAAGCCCGTTTTGAGGCTAAGCAGGCTGGTCTACTGCACTATGACGGAATGGTTTGTAACAGATGTAAGTCTACTAAGCGCTATGTCTCATCTAACAAATGTCTGCACTGCGTGAATGAGTGCAACCGTCGATACAAGGAGCGTATGCATGCGCAAGCGTAAACCAAACAAAGCTCAACACTATCAGCTCACTTGGAATGTATTCAATGCAGTTGACATCGTAGAGCAATACGAGAAGCAAACAGGTGATACAAGCGGTCAGTTGCCTTTACCAGTGCTTATGAAGATCTATCAAGGTTCGTTACTCACAGCTTTGCAGTTTGGAACTATTCCGAATCATCAGACTTACGGTGTGACTTTCTACGCAAAGATCAAGAAGGATTCAGGAGAGGAAGGAATTGTAGAGCGTGGCTTCCGTATCGATACACCAATGAAGCTATCAGAGTTCATCAATGGTTATTCAGATTGCTATGTGAACAAAGGGCATGGCCTTAAAACCAAAGGATGGAAAGGCGCTAAGGAAGAATGGTTATCAATGATGGATGAAGAGTTCAAGGGCGATACATGTCTTGATGCTTGGGCAGTGGCTAATTGTTTGCACAAAGGAAACGTAGCTAAAACCATGACTAGACGTTACGAGGAGGCGGTGAGTGAACACAATGGCACAAAGCAAGCTGTTTGGTCTTGCAGAAAATAGAACAGATGTATGGGCTACGCCTCAAGACTTTTTCGAAAAATTAGATCGAGTTTTTAACTTTGATTTAGATGTTTGTGCTCTACCAGAAAACGCCAAATGCGAACGCTTTTTCACACCTGAAATTGATGGTTTAAAGCAAGAATGGGCTGGCACTTGTTGGATGAATCCTCCATATGGGCGCGAGATTACCTTATGGATTGACAAGGCAGTTCAAACAGCAAATCAGGGTCATACAGTTGTTGCATTGGTTCCGGTTAGAACTGATGCGCGCTGGTTTCAAGATTACTGTTTAGGCAGGGAAATTCACTTTATTCGTGGACGCTTAAAGTTTGGTGGTTCGTCATCTAATGCGCCATTCGGTTGTTGTGTTGTCGTATTCCGTCCAAGCCTTAAAGATG
The DNA here is from genome assembly GCF_031196675.1 of Acinetobacter sp. 148. NCBI lineage: Bacteria > Pseudomonadati > Pseudomonadota > Gammaproteobacteria > Moraxellales > Moraxellaceae > Acinetobacter > Acinetobacter sp. 148. The sequence goes on from NZ_JAVIMT010000090.1 coordinate 50,038, forward strand.
TTCAGTGGGGTGCACAATGAAACTAGAAAACTTTGCTCAAGATATTGATCAGTTTTTTTATTCAAGAGGCAAGTACTGGCTGTTTGAACACTGGCAGGAAGATGGAAAGAACATTTATAGCAAATCGAAATATAACGACAAGATTGAGTTCATGAAAGGAGCTGGGAAGATTTTAACTGATAAGCAAATCAGTGATTTAGAGAGTGGCGAAAACATCTTAATTAAGCAAGAAGATGGAACAACCTTCTTCTTTAAATATGTCGATCTTTAAGGAGCCAGCCATGAGTGAGTTTAAAGAGTTTCAAACAGGCGATTACGTTGTTCTTGTGGAGGCTGGCACGTCAGATGACTTGCTTCAAGTTATTGACCACAAATACTCCGATGACGTCTATCGGGTGAAGATCATAACTACCAAGCTTTGTGGTCCAGTTCATAAACGCGAAATTCGCTTAGCAACTAAGGAAGAAATCGAAGCAGGAAAGCGACTTGACGATATAAAGATCCAAGTGACCTACGGCATCCAACTAAATGATCTAGGTGTTGTGACTATGGGTTTTGACCCGGGCAGAGATATTACACACGACCTAGGCGACGACCACCCCATAGAAAACCACATCAGCCCGCTGTGTAAATCAAAGGATGTTTGAGATGGATAATCAACAACTACTAATGTTTAAAGGGTGGTTCATAGATAGCTATCCAGAATGTAAGGACTATCTAGATCTAACTTACTTTGATGTAGAGAAAAACACTTTCTTATCGAAGTGTTCATATAACCCTGATTCTGGAAATGCTGCAAAGGTTTTGAAAATTGCTTTTGGTTCATGGCAGCACCAGCAAGCGAAAGTGGAGGAGCTGCAATTAAAGATCAGTGAAGATAGTCGAATTTTGCATAACGTAATTGATCTTGAGAGTAAGAAAAATGGAGAGCTGCAAAAGCGGGTGGATGCTTTAGAACTAAAGCTTAGAGAGATTGCTGGTATCGCTAGAAGAGCAAGACATGGCGAATACTATACAGAATCAGGAAGAAACGCGGGGCTTAATATTGCAGCAGAGATAGAGCAAGCGCTCAAGGGGGATCAATACGATGAACATCGCAAGAAAGCAGAAGAGGCCATCTCAAAAGGTGCAAGCCTAACCAACCATAGGATTGAGCTATGACAACATTCAAAGAGGCTCAAATCATCATTGGCATTGATCCTGACTTGGAAAAGTCGGGAGTTGCCATTCTTGGGAATGATCTTCAACTAAAAAATATGACGTTTCCTGAAACTGTTGAGCTATTCAGAAATGAACAAGACAGCATCAAAAAGGTTGTGATCGAAGCAGGTTGGGAAAATAAGAAGGCTAACTTCAGAGTAGGTGGTGGTCACTCAAGACAAGTGAATGAGCAGATTGCTAGACGCGTTGGGATGAATCACGCGACTGGCATCTTATTGGCTGAGATAGCACAGGCATTGGGCTTAGCAGTTTTACTGGTGAAGCCTACTAAATCAAAGCTCAATGCAGAGCAGTTTAACAAGATTACAGGTTGGCAAGGTCGTACAAATCAAGAGCAGCGTGATGCAGGCATGTTGATTTGGGGAATGAACGGAAAGAAGGTGACGTGATGGGATTGGTGAAGGTTTGGGAAAAGGACATTAAAGGCAAGTTATATGCAGTTGGAGATATTCACGGCTGCTACAACTTGTTGATGAATCGCCTCAAAGAAATTGGCTTTGACTTTGAGAATGATCTTCTTGTTGCTGTTGGTGATCTAGTTGATCGTGGTGCTCAGAATCTTGAATGTATCGAGTTGCTTTCTAAGCCGTGGTTCACATCAGTTCGTGGCAATCATGAGGATCTATGCATTGGTGGTCTGCATGATCAATCATACAAGCGTTGCCACATAGACAATGGAGGTGAGTGGTTCTACATGCTTGATGGGCAAGCTATGTACAACATTGCAAAAGTATTCTCTGAATTACCAATTGTTTTAGAGATAAACCACAAAGGCAAGAAGTTTGGAATTGTGCATGGGCATATCGAACAGAATGATTGGAATGAGTTTAAGGACTCGTTTAGTCAGCCATCTAAAAACCGTGCTCCATCAGATTTAGCTATGTGGGGTCGTGAGCGTCTTGATACTGACAATCAGCAATACACGCATGTAAATGGTGTAGATGCAGTGATTATGGGGCATACAGTAACTCAAAAACCATGTAAGCGTGACAACTGCTATTGGATTGATACCGGTGCAGTTCATTGGGGAACTATAACAATCTTAGATTTAGAAACTATTTGAGGGTGACGGCATGAATGCGGCAGTGAATACACAATTGAAAAGAAAACATTTCTCAGTGGCAATCAACTGGCATGAGAAGCCAATTGAATGGCATCTAGAGCAATATGGGTCATGGTTATTGTTGGATGATCATTATTTTAGTCTTGGTGAATCAAGTGTACTAGGTCATTTGATTGATACTGCTAATGGTGTTGTAGTTGATCGTCGTCAACGTGTTGCCCCACTATGTAAAATCAATGATGAGCATGCCGATGCAGTGGCAGATATGCTTACTCACTTAATGCAGAATGAAACAACTAAAACAAAGCAATGGATGAGAATTGTCATAATGTTTTATGTTGAATTCAAGTCAGAGGAGACAATTGCTAAGAAGCTTGGAGTGTCTGAATTCTCAGTAGCTCGCGACAAAATGTTAGGCATGGTTCGCTTGGCTACTAAATATCAATTCAAAAGTCGCATAATAGGAGCTTGAAAGTCAGGGTGTACTTTGATATATTCATGTTATAGTGACCGTAGTGTATGTGGTTCACTGCCTTATTTAAAAAGCTCACTTAATCGTGGGCTTTTTGCTTTTATGCCCTACAAGCTTAGAACATCGGATTCCGATGTGCTGGACTGGATTTCTAGTCGATGCTTAAACGTAGGGCTTTTTGCTTTTTGGAGCATTTGAAATGGGCAATACTTGGCATGCTGATCAAGACAATAATATGCGCCCTGACATTGAAGGCTTACCATGTCCATTTTGTGGATACGCACATGGCTTAGCTGTAGATTCAGATTCTCACGACTTGAAAGAACATGGTGTGATTTGGTCTGCTCGTGCATTTTGTCATGAGTGCGGTTCGCAAAGCCCTAGCACGCATATTACAAACTGGCCCAATCATCCTTTAAGTGAAGAAAGCATTTATGTGGACTGGGAAAATGAAAGGGAAGTTGTAAATCTTGCAGTTAAGATCTGGAATACCAGATTGTAGGAGGTTCACATGCTCCGAATAATTAAGCAGGTCTTTTGCATACATGTTTGGGAATATGAACCCGACATGTTCAATCAGAAAGAATGCAGAAAGTGTGGAAAGATTAAATATAATTAACTATTGAGAATACAATGACTTATATTAAATCAAGTCGTTGTATTTCCAATTAACATGCCGCATTATTAATCAAATTACTTTATTAATGGTGTGGTATGAAACTAGTTCGTTTAGAAACAATTAGACTTAATGATGGTTCATTTGAATTGCAATTTAATGAGGATGGATTTACGCCATCTTATCCAAATACTATCAATGACGATGGTGTTGATGTTGCATCAGGTAAGGTTAATGTAGATTCTATTTACTATCATCATTTAGATAGAGATGACACGAGATATTTAATTTATTTAAAAGGCTACCATGGCAGAGTAGATGGCACAGAAATCCCAAGTCTTGAAAAAGCATTAGATGCTCATCTGCAAAGTTAAAAATTAAACTGAATTTATTTACAGCCCTGTCGTTTGATGGGGTTTTCTTTTTTGGGGTATTTATGAATCGAAAACAAAAGAAAGCAAAACGATTGGTTGCCAAGGCACATACAAAAAAGCAAGCTCAGATCTATATGACTCCAAAAGAGAAGCAAGACATTTATGAGTGGAACACTGCTCACAATGAACTGCATGAAGAATTCATGGAAGGTTTTGAAGAGCCTCAGTTCATTAAGGGCTTTAAGGTCGGCATTTGGCTTGCATTCTGTGCTGCAATAATTTGGATATTCTGGCATTTCTTGGGGTGAACATGGACACAATCGAAGCGAAGAAGAATTTAGAAATCTATAAACGTAATCTTAGCCGGTTAGAAAACTATAACCATTTATTCAGCAGCCATACGTTTAAGACTGAATGTCAGCGTGAAGTAAATACTCTCAGAACCAGAATAGAGAATCTAGAAAATGCGTTCGAAAAAGAGGCTAAGCGAAATAAGAGCGCTACCCTGCGTTAGATGTGGTCAGAGTCCTAGTCAAGCCGCTCATTCAAATAGCTCGAAGCATGGTAAGGGTAGAGGAATCAAAGCCAGTGATGAGTTTACAGTTCCGTTATGCTACAAGTGTCATTTCCTATTTGACACATACCAATTAGGCACAAGACAAGAATCGGAAGCATTGTTTGATCAGTGGTTAGAAAAGACCGAATTAATGTTAAAAATAGATACAAATTCAGATGTTTTCTAATTAAATCATGTGGTTATGGTATAATTTAACTCTATAAATCAATGGTAAATTCTAATGAAAATTAGCCTAGAAATTGATGTGCCAGAGTTTGATTGGATTGATACTCCAACACTATATAGAACGCCAATTGGTGAGTTTAGTGACATACAAGAAGTTAAAGAAATTGGTCGTTTAATTGAATATCTGCAACGCCTTGATGAGATTGAATGGATTATTAACTCTAACCATCAGCATGTTCGACATCCGTTTTGTCGTGAGTTAATACGGGATCGACTGCGCTTCATTCCAGAGAATCAAATTTACCGGTTTGGTGAAAAATTAAGTTATTTCCTTCAGGATTTTGAAAAGAGAACAGGTCGCAAGTTCGAAGAATATGAATACACATATCAAGTTCTTTCAAATGGCAAAAAGATTCAATTTAAAACATTCTCAATGATGTTTGATACTGAAGAAGCTGCTTTGCGTCATATAGCACAGGTCTATACATCAAGAAGTGATTTTAAGTTTGAGAAAGTTTAAGCCACCCTCGGGTGGTTTTTTATTGCGAGGTCAAAATGGAATTCCGACAAGTTGTTAAGAACCATTCTGACATCAACTATGTAATTGGCTATCTCAATTCTAATCATGCAAAGGCAGCTAACGAAGGGAAGCCTTTAGTCGTATTGATTGCACCACAAGAGAAAGATCGTTCAAAAGCTCAAAACCGGTTGTACTGGATGTGGCTTAATCAATGGGCCAAGAAGCAGGGAACAGACAAAGACTACGAGCATCTGTTCTTTAAGAAGAACTTCCTATCAAAAATCTATGATCGTGATGACGTTGGTCAATACAAGAAAACATTCAAGGCTGTTAGAGAATTGAAGGATTCTAAGCATCCGCTGTATCAAGATGTGGCAAACGGCCTATGTGAGCTAATGAGCACTACAGATGCAAGTACAGCACAGTTCACTGAATACCTAAACGACATTCATGCCTTCTGCAATAAAAACGGGTGTTATTTGGAAACGCCTGATGATCTTAAGTATGTGTTGGAATAGTTAAGCAGCTAAGATATATTGTTATTTCTTTAATCATTACAAGAAGGAAAAACAATGTTTGTTCAACATGATGAGTATCTAATCAACACCTCAAATATTAACTACATTAAATTAAATGAAAATGCTCTGAAGGTTTATGTATACGTTGGTCCTACTGGTGAAGGCACTGGAGCTGGAATGATTCCTTTAAGCTGCGAAGATGAAGCAGAATATGAAGAATTGATTGCTAAGTTAACTAAGTAAGAATGACCGCCCAAGTGGCGGTTTTTTAATGAGGTAAATATATGGCAGCTCCAATCGGTAATAGATTCTGGGAGCAGCGCAGCTCTCACGGTCGTAAACCGATCTTTGAAGATCCAGAACAACTATGGGAAGCTGCCTGTGAATACTTTGAATGGGTTGCAGATAACCCACTAGAAGAGGCGAAGGCATTTGCATATGAGGGCGTTGTAACTGTTGAAGATTTGCCGAAGATGCGCGCAATGACCATTCAAGGTCTATGTTTCTTTCTTGATATCTCTGACGAAACTTGGGCAACTTACTGCTCTAAAGAAGGTTTTATTGGAATCTGTAGCGATATCAAAAGGGTTATCTTCACTCAAAAGTTTGAAGGTGCAAGTGCTGGATTGCTTAATGCTTCTATTGTTGCCCGTGAGCTTGGCTTAGCTGACAAACAAGAGAATAAGCTGACACTTGAAGTTCAGTCATTATCAGAATTGATGGATGAAATAGGGAAGGATGATTAATTATAAGGAGTAGCCATGCTGAATCCTGAGCATAAAGCGAAACTTAAAGACCAGTTATGGCGCTTAAATAATCTTTACTACATTACGAATAAAGAGGGTAAGCAAGTTAAGTTCAAGATGACACTTGAACAGCTTGAATACTTCGAAAACGAATGGACACGTAACATCATCTTAAAGGCACGTCAGTTAGGTTTTACCACTGAGATGTGCATGATTCAGTTAGATGCTGCATTGTTCATGTCTGATAAGTGTGCTTTGATTGCCCATACATTACATGATGCTAAGCGTCTGTTCCGTGAAAAGGTTAAGTACGCTTACGATCGCTTGCCACACCTTATCAAAGCAGCCAATCCTTTAGAGATTCAAACTAAGGATGAGCTTGTATTTGTTAAAGGTGGCTCAATTACCGTTTCAACTTCATTTCGTGGTGGAACTTTAGACCGATTACATGTGTCTGAGTTCGGTAAGATTTGTGCGAAGTTCCCAGATAAAGCCCGTGAGATTGTTACTGGTGCATTTGAAGCGGTCAGTCTTAAAGGACGAATCACACTTGAGAGTACTGCTGAAGGTAAAAGTGGTTACTTCTACGAATTTTGCCAATTAGCTGAAAAGTTATTATTACTCAGCAAAAAACTAAGTCCTCTTGATTGGAAATTCTTTTTCTTCTCCTGGTGGAAGAATGCTGATTATGAAATTGAACCAACTGAAGAACTACCTCAGCGACTAGTTCAGTATTTTGAAGAACTGGAAGCAAAGCACAACATCAAAACAACGCCAAAGCAAAGGGCTTGGTATCACTCAAAAGAGAAAACTCTTGGCGAGGATATGAAGCGGGAATATCCAAGTATTCCTAGTGAAGCTTTTGCTCAGTCTGTTGAAGGTGCTTACTACAAGAACCAATTTAAATTCTTGTATGCCAATAAACGCATTGGTGTATTGCCTTCTAATGATCATTTACCTGTTATGACCTTCTGGGACTTAGGTGTCTCAGACTCAATGGTGATCTGGTTTATCCGGAAGTTATCAGATACTTGCTACCAAGTTATCGATTACTACGAAAACTCAGGCGAAGGTATGCGGCACTATTTCAAAGTGCTTAAAGAAAAAGGCTACAAGTACAGCAAGCATTATGCTCCGCACGACATTAAAAACCGCTCTCTTATGAATGATGGGAAGTCTCGTTTAGACATTGCCAAAGAGGGCTATGTGCTTGATGACGGGGAGAAGTACTCAGTCAATTTCGAGGTGGTGCCAAATATAACAGTGATGGATGGTATTGAGCAGGTTCGTGAGATTTTGCCTCTATGTGAATTTGATGAGTACAAATGTGCAGAAGGCATCACTCATCTTGAGAACTACCGAAAAGAGTGGAATGACAAGCTTGGATGTTGGAAAGACAACCCACTTCATGACATTCACTCACACGGTGCTGATGGCTTCCGTATGTTTGCTGTGGCTATGGGTAAAAAGGTTGTTGCAAAAACACTAGATATAGGAATGGTTTACTAATGCCAGTTAATACTGAACATCAAGCTTATGCAGACATGAAAAAGCGTTGGGAAACTATCGACGATGTCTGTGATGGTTCTGCCACGGTTAAGAAGCGTGGCGAACTTTATTTACCAAAACCCAATGTATCGTCTGATTTAACGCAGAATGATCAATATTATTTGGCTTACTTAACCCGTGCTGTGTTTTATGAGATTTCTAAAGACACATTAAACAAGATGGTGGGCGTGGTATTTGCTGAGGACCCAACGTTCGAACCGGATGGAATGGATTTTCTTAAATACGATGCAGATGGTACAGGTAAGTCAATTTACCAAGTTGCACAATCTGCCTTGCAAGGTCAGCTTAAACATGCACGTGGTGGTTTATTTGTTGATTATCCAACTACTAATGGAAATGTGTCTGTACAGCAGGCAGAGAGCTTAGGTATTCGACCAACAATCGTATTTTATGAGTCGTTGAGCATTATCAATTGGAGTCTAAAGCGAGTCGGATCAGTCTATAAGCCTGAACTTATTGTCTTGCATGAGAAGTCCACAGAAAAAGATCCAGAAGACGAATTCTCTAAGAAAGAAATCAATATTTACCGCGTACTTCGACTTGATGAAAACAATGAATATAACGTTCAAGTTTATACAGATAAGTCAGGAGAACTACAGGGTGGGAATATCTTCTATCCAACGAATTCATTAGGCCAAAGATGGAATGAAATTCCTTTTATTCCTTTGGGGGCTTTGGCTAATGATTGGAATATAGATCCAATTCCATTAGAACCAATTGTAACAATGAACTTAGCCCATTATCAGAATAGTGCAAGCTATGAAGAGATGGTTTTCATTTGTGGACAAGCTCAGCCAGTTATTAATGAACTTGATGAAGGGTGGCGAGATTGGTTGCAGAAAAATGGAGTGCGGTTAGGTTCTAAGAATCCTTTAATGCTTCCGAAAGGTTCATCATTTGATTACAAGCAAGTAACTGAAAGTACCTTAGCCAAGCAAGCTATGGATGCTAAAGAAAAGTACATGCAGGCGATGGGAGCAAAGATTCTTGAGACTGAACAAGTCAATAAGACAGCTACCCAGTCAAATAATGAAAAGCTGGCTCAGTATAGTGTCCTTTCTTTGTGTGTGGCGAATACCAATGAGGCGATGGAATATGCGCTTAAATGGTGTGCTGCATACTACGGAAGTGGATCTAAAGCGAAACTCACAATTAAACAAGATTTCGCTAAAGGCAAGATTGACCTTGATACGCTTAAGTTCTATTGGGAAATGGTGCTTGCTAATCGCATGAGTATGGAAACTTTCCATGAGTTGCTAACTACTGGGAAAGTTCCAGAAATTAGCTATGAAGATGAGCAAACACGTATCGAAAGCGAGTCAGTTAATAGACCTATGGTGGTTTAAATCGCAGGAGTGACAAATGAACGTCCAGTTGTCACAACAAGCTCTACTTGATGCTCTGGTATCACATCAGGCTTATCTTTATCGGCTGTCTTCAACTGAAATTAACAATCTCTTAACTCAGTTCGATTCGCTCTCTAGTGAAATGCTTTCGAAGTTAAGAGATTTATTAGATGATTTGAGTGACGCTGAAAAGACTGCATTGATGGCAGCGCAATACACAACACCTGCTTTGAAAGAAGTTAGAACATTGGTTCAGACTTGGCAGGCAAGTGTAGCGTCAGGATTGCTTGAGAGCTTCACAGTAAGCGCAACAGCGTTGGCAGTATACGAAGCTACATATCAGGCTAAAACTCTCGCTAATCGAAAAATAGAACCAAATGGAAAGACACTATTCAACAAGGCAAAGAAAACGCCTTTAAGCGGTGGTGTGCTACTTGATTACCTATTCGAGAAGATTGCAGACGATACAAAAGTACGAGTAGAGCAAACAATTCGAGATGGTCTATCTCGGGGTCAGACAAACCAGCAGATTGTTCAGCGAATTAAAGGCAAGAAAGCACTTAACTATCAAGACGGTTTGCTTGATCAGAGTAGAAACCAGATTTCTACCATGGTTCGTACAGCTCGGAGTCATGTGTCAAATGTGGCCTTGAATGAAACGTATCAGACCATTGGTGTTGAGTATGTAAAGTTCATCGCAACACTAGATAGCCGCACTTCTAAAATCTGCATGGGTTACTCGGACAAGGTTTACAAGAAAGATGAGCCTCATCCAGTGCCACCACTTCACCCAAACTGTAGATCGATCCTGATTCCTGTTTCTGATGATTCAGGAAAAACAATTGGGATGCGTCCATTTAACAATAAAGTGAATGGTGAAGGTGAGATAGGCGTGGTTGATTCAAATACAACTTTCAAAGGTTGGTTTGATAAACAAGATGCAGCTTTTCAAAAGTCTTGGCTTGGGCCTGCTAGATACAAGCTATTCAAAGAGGGGAAATACTCATTGGATAAGTTTGTAGATCCTTTAACAGGTCAGCCATTCACACTTGCTGAACTAAAAAAGCTAGATGAAGAAATGTTTAAGAGGTTGGGATTATGATTTATTTCTTTTGTGTTCTCCTCTTTGTTGCACTTGTTTATGGAAAGGCTGACGGCATAGGAGCTTTTGCCTTAGCAATTGTTGACTTGGCATTAATTGCAGCCATCTTATTTTTATGGTGTGCAGATAAAAAGGTTTTCCTATGATCACATCTGAACAGCAAATCATTAATGACCTAATCCTCTGGTCTTGGACCATTCCAAGAAAGTAAATGATTCAAACCTTAGCACCTTCGGGTGCTTTTTTATTGCCCGCAGTTTGTGACTGCAAAACCGCTCAGGGAGCAAAACATGAAATACAAACTCGATAGCCTAGAGGGCTTATCAGATGAAATGAAGGCACTTTACGAAGAAAAAGACGGTGCATTCTATTTAAAAGTTGAAGGTCTGCCGCAGCAAGACAGTTCAGAACTTGATGGCTTAAAAAAGAAAGTTGAAGAGCTTCTTGGTGAAAAGAAAACTGCGCAGCAAAAACAACGTGAAGCTGAAGAAGCAGCTCGAAAAGAGGCTGAAGAAGCAGCGCGTAAAAAAGGCGATGTAGCTGCATTAGAGGCATCTTGGCAAGCCAAACTTGAACAAGCAGAAGCAAAACATGCAGAAGCTACCAAAGCATTGCAAGACCAAGTCTACAAATTAACTGTCGGGCAAACAGCACAAGCATTAGCAAGTGAGCTTTCAATCAAAGGCTCGGAGGCAGTTTTGCTTCCACATATTACTAACCGTCTTCAGGTTGAAACTGATGAAAACGGTGAGGTCAAAGTACGTGTACTAGATTCGCAGGGCAAACCTAGTGCTTTAAGTATTGATGACCTCAAAAAAGAGTTTCGTAGCAATGTGGCGTTTAAGCCATTAATTGTTGCTTCAAATGCGTCAGGAAGTGGGGCTTCTGGCGGTGGTTCAGGTGGTGGAGCTGCCAAGAAACCAAGTGAAATGACCACGCAAGAGCGCTTGGAATTCCAAAAGAATGATCCTCAAGGGTTCCAAGCAGCAGTAGCGAATGGTGACTTTAATAATTAATTATTGGGAGTAACTCCATGCCTTCTTTAGTAGAAGTATTTAACCGTGAAGTAGTTTTATCTTATCTACGTCCAAATCCTGTGGCAGTTTCGCCACTCGTGCAGTCAGGTGCATTCGTATCTGATGAATCTTTACGTCCTTTGCTTACAAGTGGTTCATCAACATTCGTCGTTCCATACATTAACGGTGTGGATGGTAATGTTGAACAGAACTATGGCAACACCATTTTGACTGATATCGCAATGCCTCGCACGATTGATGCAGGTGAAATGCAAGGCCGCGTTGCTTATATGAACGAAGGCTTTCTTGAGTCTGTTCTTGGGCAGTATTTATCGAAGGTCAATTCACTTGAGCTTATTGGTGGAATGCTGAATAAGTATTGGCAACAAGCTGCCGAAAACCGTGCTCTAGCAACAGTAATTGGCTTGCGTAATTATGACCAGGCGAACGGCAAGCGATTCACTACTGACATCTCTGCTTCAACAGCAACAGATGCTTCACGTTGGTCAGTAGATGCCTACATTGATGCGGAAAGCACAATGAATGCTTCATTACGTGGACGTGGTGTGATGTTCGTGCATTCACGTATTGCTGCGAAGATGCGTAAACAGCAATTACTTGAACAAGTGACCACAAGTGATAACTTGCCACCAATCACCGTTTACAACGGGCGCGCAGTCATTGAAACAGATACCAATACGCAAATTGGCACAGGCGCAAACGCTAAGTTCATCACGATTCTTGCAGGTCCACGCGCATTTGCATATGACTCTGTTCCCGGTCCAAAAGATTTGAAGGTTGAAGAAACACAATCAACTGGTAATGGTGCTGGTCATGAAATCCTTTGGACGCGTCGCAACATGTTGATCCATCCGCAAGGTTTTAGCTTCATTGCACCTAAAGACACTTTAACTGGTGGTACAGAGCGTGAGTCTTTAAGCGCTTCTTGGGCTGATTTGCAGAAGGCAGCTAACTGGGAACTTGTAACCAAACCAGAAGACACCTCAATCCGCTTCCTAATTACTAACCTTTAAGGAGAGCAGTCATGGCTGAGAAGCAACCAGACTACAAATACCAATACCCAACTGACCGCCGATATGCTGATGATGCGACTGACACATTAGCAGCAGGCACTATGTTTGACCCTGCCAAAACAGCGGGTGACTATGGCATTAAGGACCCAGAAGTAGCAGTTCCTGTGCCAGAAGCACCGCTGAATGGTGGTGCATAACTAAAGCAGGGCGGCTTTCGGGCCGTCCTTCTTAATTAGATTTTTAGGATTAAGCTATGAATTATGTAACAGTCGAAAGTGTGACTCAAAAGCTAGGGCCTAACTGGTGGGGAACTGGTGATCCGGTTATTGCTGTAATGCAGGCTAATGCGTGGCTTAATGCTAGAAATTTACCAGACTATCCAGAAGGTGAAGTGCCAGATGCGATTCTTACGGCTGGCGCTTACTTAGCAAAACTGGCAGCAGCAGGGCAACTCTACACAACTAAAGAAGGTGTAGTAGCATCCAAAACAGTCTCTGCACAGTCTGGCACGTCTGTAAGCAAGACCTATGTTGCTGGAAAAGAAGAAACAGTCAGTGGTGATATGCAATTCATCCTTGATCTGCTTGAGCCATTCTTTAGTGAGAAGTATCACATCAACACATATGTCATTACGGAGTAGGCCATGGGAATGCGTGATGAGATTCAAAAAGAACTGGCAGCCGCCTTTGATGCTGAAGATGAACTGGCAGACGCTGTAGATTCCTTCACTTGTACTCGAAAGAAGCTAACTGGTTCTAATCCCGCCGCTGGTGAAGATACTTACACTGAATATGTATATGGCGGCAGAGGCGTCCTATTTGGCTCTTATTTAAAAGATTTGGTGAAGCCTATAGATTACCGCGCCACAGACTCCAAAGGCGTGCTCCTGCAAAATGAAGTGAAAGATGCAGCAGGAACTTTAGTTGAACCAGATGTTAATGACATTTGGGTGATCGAAGGTGGTAATTATCGGGTAGTGAGTTATGGTCAGGACCCCTCATCAAGTGTGTGGATCTGTCAGTTAAGAAAGGTATAACACCATGGGCTGGACAAGCAAACCGAGTGCCTTCACTAAAATTATTGAAGCCGATCTAACCAAAAAGCAAAAAGATATTGTGATTGATGCATTACAAGGTGTTGTTCTCCAAAGTCCAGTTGATACAGGGGCATTTAGGGCGTCACACAGAGTCAGCATAAACCAGACTGACCAATCATTTAATGAAGCAGAGAAAGATAAAGGTGGTGGCTCAACCATTAGCAAAGGAACAAGCGCTTTATCCCGTCTAGTTCCTTACTCTACTGTATACATCCAAACGAATGCGCCTTATGCAACTGCTATTGAGTTTGGTCAATATCCAAATCCAGTCAAAAAGGGTTCCTACGACAAAAAGGCCAAAAAATACGTGATTAAAAGCGTGGGAGGTTTTTCGCAGCAAGCCCCTCAAGGTGTTTATTCCACAACCTTTAACTATATTGCTCAGAAATACGGTGGTTAAAATGGCAATGACTTTAGATCAAGCAAGACAAGCCATTATCACTAGAGCAATGGCATTTACTGGAATTGAGCAAAGCCGGATTAAATATCCTAATAAAGACTTTACTGTGCCGGTTGATGGACTATGGTGTGACATTAATGTGTTATGGGGTGGTTCGATCATTGCTGCAATTGGTGATACCCCATGCACAAGAAGAACAGGGATTATCTCAATCAACTGCATGGCCCGTCTGAACACACATGAAGTCGCAATAACAAAACTTGCAGATGCTTGGTTAGCTCATTTCGAATATTACACAACTGGCCAACTAGAGATACTCCAAGGTCAAGTACAAAACCTCGGCAATAACGGGGACTTCATTCAGTACAACATTTCAATAAATTATCGCGTCAATTAACGAATTTAACTTTTAAACGAACCTGTCCTTAGCGGCAGGTTTTTTTATGCCTGCTCTCAGGCAACCACTGGCTAGGCTGATCCCCGAAAAGCACGTTTCCATGTTCAACGTGCCTGCCAGTTTCTTTTTTTGAGCATGATCAGGAGAATGCTATGAATATGGTAGCGCAACCGCAGACTGTATTTTTTCACAATACTCAATTATCAATTGTCGAATACAACAACCAGCCTTATGTGCCAATGAAATTGGTTGTCGAAGGTATGGGTTTGGATTGGAAAAGCCAATACCGAAAGATTGCTAAGAAGTTTAAAACCTGCATGGTCAAAATGACCATTCAGCTATTTGGTGATAGTCAAAGCCGCGAAGTGGTTATGTTGCCACTCAGAAAGCTACCAGCTTGGCTTTATTCAGTAGAGCCCAACAAAGTAAAACCAGAACTTCGAGATACCGTCATCAAATACCAAGAAGAATGTGATGATGTGCTCTGGAACCACTGGACGGGTAAATTGAATGCTAGACACAAAGCTTTTGATGAGCTAAATGCAATTGATATGGATGAAAAAATCTCAAAGGCAAAAGCCACGCTACACAGCCATGGATTACATCTACGCAAAGCCGAAAAGAAAACCAATAAGCAGAAGCGTCAAGACTGGATTAATAAGAATACCCTATTGCTTAATTTTGGTGAGGAGGGTCTAGCATGAATCCAATTACAGATAATGCATACCTTATTTTTGCGTGCAAGCGGGTGAGCGATGGCGACCTAGAGGCGGATTTCATTATTGACGGCATTGTTTATGTTGTTGTGGCAGCATCAAAGGCTAACATACTTAACCTTGCTGAAAAGCAGGAAGAAATAGAGGTTAAATTCCCAAAACATAAAATCATCGTGACACAGCGACCATTGTTCAACTTAATTGAAACACTGGATCAGCTTGAGCAATTGGAAGCTGCAATGATTGCAGATGGCGATCTGATTGATAACAAGCCTACTGGTCGAATCGTTGATGCATTTGATTGGAATAAAAAGCATGACGGAGCAAGACAGCGCGGTCACTGCTAAAGAGAAATTTAAATATCCAACGCCCTCAATTCGAGGGCTTTTTAATGCCCGAAAATTAAGGAGAAAGCCATGTCGAGTGGTGCAAAGATCCGTCTTTACTATGCTGAAGAGCAAACCCCCGAAGTATTACCAACTACACCCGTATGGAAAACCGTTCGTCGTGTGACTGATGGCTTAACTGAAAACGTCACTACTGAAGCATCAAGCAGCGTTGCAGATACTCGCTTCCGTCAAGGTGGTTTTGCAACTGAAGCAGAAATCACAGGTTCTTTAGAAGTTGAATTATCTATTGGCTTGTTTGATGACTTCTGGTCAGCAGTTGCAATGAATAACTGGGCCAGTGATGTTCTTAACTTTGGCGGTAATGTGCGAAAGACATTTACCTTCGTCAAAGTATTTGAAGATATTAACCAGGTATTTATTTACCGTGGTGTACGCATAAATGAAGCTACGATGTCTATTGCTACTACTGGCAAAATCACAGCTACATTTGGCTTGATGGGCACTCTGTTTGAGCGCACTACTACAAACCCTGTTATTTCGCCTTTACCAGTCCCTGAATTAGTCCTTGTTTCAGCGCTTAACGTCGGTGATCTTAAAGTTAATGGTGAAACTGTGGTCGGCACTGCTTGTATGCAGTCTCTTGAATTGACCATTAACAACAATATGGAAGCAATCCGTTGTATTGGCTCTAAAAAGCTCACTGCAACGACTTATCTCGAAAAGATTGTAGATGTAACTGTGAACACTCAATACATGTTCTCGGCGCAATCAGCAGCTTATATAGACTTCATTAAAACCCGTGACACCATGCCGCTAGAATTCTCTATTGAAGATGATGCAGGTAATGGCTATGCCTTCCAGTTCCCACAATTAGAGGTAGCGGAAGCTAATCACCCAGATGGCGGTGGTGAGGACACTATCACAATCGACATCAACTACAACCATATTCGCGTGTCACCGGTTATTACCCGTGTGATTGCACCAGTTACACCTTAATAAGGGGAATTAAAAGTGGCTTTTGATATTGTTGAAAAGAACAAAGACATTACTTATCCATTTGAATGGGTGGACTTCCCAACTGGTGGAAAATTTAAGATTAATGGAATTATGCAGCCAGAGTTTCAACGGGCACTTGAGATCTTTAATCTAGAGACCGCAGAAGAAAAGGCTGACATTAACCTTATTACAAATGAGCGTATTGAAAAGCGTAACGACAAGTTCGCGTATGCAGTCGGTGTGTTCCTTGTGAATGATTGGAAGGGCATTGAATTAACAGATGGGTCGGCACTTGAATACAACCGTACCAATGTTGAAACTATCTTCTGTAAATCTGCACAAAAGAATCAGTTAATTGATTTTGTGATTAAAGAAGCTACCCGCATTCAAACAGAATCCCTTAAGAAGCTTCAGGACATCGTGGGAAAGTCACAACCCTCTACACCTACGCCAACAAGTACGCGGGGCTCACGGACCACGAAAAAAAGCAAAGAGAAGCACTCGGGGTAAAGTTGCCAGCTGCGCCTGACTATTCTTATGTTGCTAATGCCATTCTGACTGCATATAACACGATTGCACGATCTAGACGCTATGAACAAGGTGTTCCTCTGGCGTTAGATATCTCAGCAATTAATGCTTATGTTGAGCAATATGATTTACCAGTTGAGCGTTACATCTTTAATGACTGTATCTTTACGCTTGACGATATGTTCTTGGATGAGGCGCATAAGAAGGCGACGCAACGAGCGACGAAGACTTAAATGCTGACGTACGGTACATAACTTAGACTTTGCGACGTGATATAGCGCACTTGATGTTACATAATACGCCTATGCCCTTGACATTCCAGTAAAGATTCCTTATTGACAGGATTGTCAATATATAATATTTTACTTTACATAGTCCCCTTGGTTGTACGCCATCTATTATCCAGATTGTGCCTAACCCAAGGGGTTTTGCACATCTGAATAAAACATTCAGGATGGCTGGTTGCTCATCCGTTTGTTTTGGAGATATTAAATGTCAATTAAAGCATTAGACGTGGCTAATTACATACTTTGGCTTGAAAATCGCTTTGAAGGCAGTGAAGGTATCACTCCATTAAAACTACAAAAATTGGTTTATTATTGTCAGGGCTTTCATTTGGCAATGTTTGATGAAGAATTATTCCCAGAGAGCATAGAGGCATGGTTGCATGGCCCAGTAGTTCCATCTGTTTATCATCACTTCAAGGCTGCAGGTAATGATATTGTTACTCCGCCAAAAGATTTTAATATAGAAATTCTAAGTGAAGCACAGCGCGAACTTCTAGATGAGGTAATTGAATCTTATGGTCAATTCTCTGCATGGAGATTGCGCAATATGACCCACGAAGAGGCTCCATGGAAGAATGCCTATGAGCCAGGTTGCAACAATGAAATTTCTATTAAAGATATGAAGGCTTACTTTGAAACTCAATTAGAATCTTAAGATTAAGGTTTTATATGAAAATAAAGAAGCCTACTGCACATAAAACAAAAAATATTGCCCAACAAGCTGCTGACAGCCTTCCAAAAAAAGAGGGCTGTATTATTTTCTCTTTGCAGTATATTCAGAAAAACCACTGTTATTCAAACTGTCAGCCTGCAGAAAAGCAGGCTTTAGCTGATGCTATCTTTAAAAGACGAGAAATGACATGGAAAACGATTGCAAAAGAAGCAAGACATGGTTTGGGTTATGAGAAAATAGAAAGAAAAAGTTTAAATGTAGCTGTGCCAAATGTTGTACCAGAAGATGCCTCAATACTTTCATTTAGGTTTTACGGACTAGCTCCAATGGTTGGTTATCGCGAAAATGATATTTTCCATATTTTATGGTTGGATCGTGAATACAAGGTGTATCCACATTAGATATATACCAATGTTTTAAAAACCACCTTCGGGTGGTCTTGCTTTATGTGACATTTAGTAACCAGTTTGTTAAAGTTAGTACACTTTATAATAAACGGTAAAAACCATGAAACAAGTCATTTTAAGTCTTTTATTAGTTTTAAGCTCATTAAGTGTTGCGGAAGCAGGTAGAGGGAGACAACCGTGCTCTGGTAAGAAAGGTGGGATAAGTCATTGCGATGGTAGTAAGTTTGTTTGTAATGATGGTTCCATCAGTGCTTCTAAAAAGATCTGCTCTAGATAGGTGATGTGATGGGATTGAATTTTAGAAAAAGTATAAAAATTGCTCCTGGAATCCGTGTCAATATTAGTAAAAAAGGGCTATCAAGTGTTTCTGTGGGTGGGAAAGGTGCACGTGTAAATGTAAGTAAGAAGGGTACTCGCACAACAGTAGGTATTCCAGGTACTGGTCTTTCTTATACAACAAATACCAGCTACAAGAAGTCAAAAGGGACTTTAAATGACCCTATTCACTTAATACAACAAGAAGGTTCAGATAAAGAAAAAAGAAACGTCTTAGTTACTATTCTGTTATGGATCGGCATTTTTATTTTCCCTTTCATTTTTGCATGGTTTACTCTTCAAAGAAAATACACAAAATTTGAAAAAGTAATAGCATTTGGATGGTTGCTGTTAGTTTTGTTCGCTATGGTTTCTAAATAAGGCACTCGTATGAAAAAGATTATTTTATTAGGGTTAATAGGCATGTTAAGCGGATGTGCTACAACTGCAAATTTCTTTGAACTAACACCAACACAAACAAGAAACGATGGGTATTGGACTGGTGCGCATTCTAATATTTCAGTTGCAACTTTAAAATTAAATAAAGATGGCACAGGAACTATTTGTCAAGACTATCAAGGTGAAGTAAAAGTTCAGTCAATCAAGAAAGTAGGCAATAAAGTTTATACACAAGATGGATCTTTTTGGACAATTAAATCTGAAACTAATACGAATCTAGAGCTAGCTTATGGTGCAGGTGGTAGCTACAAGTTAATCAAAGATGACCAGAAGACCAATACTTCACCAGCCTGTAAGGCTAAGTTAGACTAAAAAGTAGTATAAAAAGCCCGACCAAGTGTCGGGTTTTTTATTGCCTAGAATTTGGAGAGTGAAATGCCTGAATCTGTAAGCCGCTTGGTTATTGTGGTAGATGCCAAAGATGGCAAAAAAGAAGTCGATGCTTTAGATAAGTCTCTAGGCAATGCTGAGAAACAAGGCGATAAGACTGCAAAATCTATTAAAAATGTAGGCCAAGAGACAGATAAAACTACTGATTTATTTTCCAAATTTAAGGAACAAATTAATTCATCTCTTGGCAATACACGCATTGGGTCTGTTATTGGTGATGTCACTGAAAAAGTTGCAGCTTTGCGTGGTGGCGCTTTGATGGCAGGTGCAGCACTTACAGGAATGGCGGTGGGTGGTGCAGCAGTAGCACTTGCTGGACTTTCTGCAATGGCAATTCAAGCCGCTAAAGCGGATGCTGAGATGATTGTTTTAGCAAATAGAGCAAACACTAGCACACAGAACTTTCAAATTCTTTCACATGCTGCTGAACAGCTTGGTATGTCACAAGATGGTTTGGCACAGTCATTAGCTGATGCACAAGAAAAGCTTGGTGAATTCACTGCTAGTGGTGGTGGAGGTGAGGCAGCAGACTTCTTTGATGCCTTAAAAAATAACACCAAAATGACAGATGCAGAGATTCAAAAATTTGCGAAGACTTTGCAGGGTAAAGATGGTGTTGAAGCACTTCAGCTAATGAAAGATAAGCTTGATAGTGTTGGAGCATCTGCACAAGAACAAAGATTTGTCTTTGAAAGTCTAGGTAATGATTTAGGTAATTTACTTCCATTGTTCGAAAATGGAGGGGCTTTATTAGATCGTTATGGAGAGGCATTAACAGAAGCGGGGATTATCAAAAGCAAAGAAGCTATTGAACAGTCTCGACTGCTTGCTGCCCAAACAAAGTCTGTGCAAACCCGATTCGAAGGATTTAAAACACAATTAGCTTCTCAAATGATGCCTGTCTTGAACTCACTTTTAAGTAGTTTCTTACAAGGGGCTGAAGATGGTGGCCAATTTGGTTCCGTAATTCAATCTGTTGGTGTAATTGCTAAGGGCGTAGCAGTTGGCATTATTGGCTTAGCAAGTGCAATTCAGGTCGTTATACGACTCATTCAAGGCTTTGTAGAGCAGGCTAAAAATATTGGTTCGACAGCTGTTAATGTTTGGAATGCTGATGGAGTTGTTGCTAAAGGGCAAGCTCTAGTAAATGGGTTTAAAAATGGCTGGTCTATCGCCAGTGATACTGTAAATGATTCAGTTGCAACCATTAAGGGCTCAATGAAGTCCATGAATGATGTGCTTGATGCATCAGTTCCTAAACTTGATAAGTTGGGTCAGTTGTACTACGACACTAGTGGTGCAATAGATAAAACCAACAAGGGCCTTAAAACAAACGCAAAAGAAGCTAAAGATGCAGAGAATGCTGCAAAGAAAGCTGCTCAAGAGTCGAAAAAGCATGCTCAAGAATTAGAGAAGATCAATGAAGAACGTCTCAAAATTCAATATGAATATTCTGATAAATCCAAACAAATTGAGATGGATTTACAGAAGGAAATTGAGCGCTTGCAAAAATACGGCATGACGCAATATGTCTCTGTAGCGATTCAGAAAGCGAATGATGCAAAACTCATTAGTGAAGCTCAACTTGCTTATGATCTTTACTCCTTCAGGATGAATGAGCAAGAGAAACTTAACGCAAAAACTAAGATTGAAGGACTAAGAATCCAGAAGAGTCGTGAATATAACGCAGAGGAAAAGAAGTCTCGTTTAAGAGCCTTAAAGGAACAATACGATTATGAAACCAACCTAATCAATCTTGCTGCTGAACAAAGAAAACGTGCTTATGAGCAGACTTATAGTAATTCACTAAGAGATATTCAACAGGCTAGAGCGCTCTTAGCAGCACCCAAAGGTGAACGTGAAGGTTTATCAACGCAGTTCGGGGAAAGTAATGCAATGTCTGATAATGACAATGCATTATTGAATGAACAAGATAACTTAAAAGCAAAACTAGCCAAAGGTGAAATTCTAACTCTTGAATACAACAAGCGTATTGAGGATGCTGTTAGGCTCCATGAGGAGACCAAGCATAAGATACAAGAGGAATATGCACAGAAATATCAAGATTTGCAGAAGGGTCAATATGAATCTCAGTTGCAAATCTGGTCCAGTCTTTTAAATCAAGGACAATCTGTGTGGTCTAATTTAACTCAATCAGTAAAGGATGCAAGTGGAGAACAGTCTAAGAGATACAAAGCTATGTTTGCTATGCAGCAAGCATTTGCCATTGCCTCAACAATTGTTTCTGCTCATTTAGCAGCAGCAGAAACTACAGCAGATATTACACTTCCATTCGTTGGAAAAATACCAGCAGCGTCTGCAATCTTGGGCTTTGGATATGCTCAAGCAGCAATGATCGCTGCACAGACCATCGCTGGCTTCTCTTCAGGCGGCTACACAGGCAACATGGGCCGAGGTGATGTTGCTGGTGTAGTTCATGGTCAGGAATATGTACTTAATGCCGCAGCGACTAAGCGAGTCGGTGTTGATACATTGAACGCCATTAACTCTGGTCAATCCTTTGGTAGTTCTGGTGCAACTGTCCTAGAACCAATCGTGAATGTCTATGTCATGGAAGGTCAAACGGCTGACGTGACTAGAAATGACGATGGTTCTTTAGAAGTTCGCATTAGACAGATTGCTGGCGAAGTTGCGGAGCAGGTTTTCCTACAGGGAATTCAAAACCCTAATAGTAGAATCAGCAAGGCATTCAAGCAAAACTACAATGCAACACCTAGACGGCAATAATTGGTAGCCACTTCGGTGGCTATTAAATTTATTCTTTGATAGATTCTAATCTTCTTAATTAAACTTTATGGAAAAGAAGAATGAGTAGAAATGATACTAATTTATTGATAAAAGCAATTTCTGAAAATGCACATAGAGAAGATTATTATCCAGATTTCTATGTGACAGTCGGGGTTGGTGGCAGCGTAATTACTGGTACTGCAATCAGTGAAGAAGAATTTTTCGAACTCGAAGAAAATTCACTTTGGAAGGAATTCTTTTATTCCCATATCAAAGAGCCAAGAGAAGAGATAATTAAAAAGTTAGATGATGGTGAGGAAATTAAATTTCCAGACTCACTTAAAGAACATTTTTTGTATCTTAAAGATGCAAAATATATTCAAAACTCAAAATTGTTCCCAGCTGCGGGCAGACCATTAAGTATTCAGATCCGTGTTTCTGATATTTCAACTTTAAGCCTTGTTGAATTTTGTCAGGGCAAGCCTGCTGATGAGCAAAACCCTTAATTAAAAGTACAGGCATAAGAGAAGAACCGTAAGCGGTATGTAAGTAAAACCGTTTGAAGTTAACAGTATAAGAGAGAACAAACGAAGAGCTGCCTAAGGGCGGCTTTTTCTATTTCTGAATGCGGAAAAACCGCAGGATGAACTAAAAAATTGAAGGATTTAAAATCCTGAAAAAGCAAAAACCCCAGTGTTGGCGCACTGAGGTTCTTTTAAATCAACTTAACCAGAGCAAGATTAAGGAGAAAACAAATCTATATGGAGCATTTTAAACCAATAGTGGAGTTAATGAAAGTGTGTATTGAAAAACATGGGTTATGGCAGACCATTATTGCCTTTATGATCCTATTCTCGGTGCCAATAGTACTTTGGAAACTACCTGAAATTATCGCAGCAATTAAAGCTTAAAACCGACCCACTTAGAGGTCGGTTTTTTTATGGGGCTAATATGAACACATTAAAATACTGCTCAACACAAGAGGGTTACTCGGCTAGTTTGAAGAGCGGGGTAATCACTCAAGAGTTAGATGGTGGCGCACCACGTTCACGAAGAGGACTAAAAAATGGGTATCACACTGTCAATGTTCAATGGAAAGTTCTTGAGGATGGGTTTCAGTATCTTGATGCGTTTTATAACGTTTGGTGTGAAGCCCCTAATCAGAAGTTTAGTGCCTCGCTTCGGGTAAATGGTCCAGAATTTAAGCCTTATGAATGCTTATTTGTTGCTGATAGCTTCCAACTAACAAGTATGCAAGGACCAGTTTATACAGTTACTGCTCAGTTACGCGTTAAGCCAATAGTAGACTCTGAACTTAATAAGATCATTGTTGAAACTGGTAATGATGGGCAAGACTTGGCATCGTTAGTCAACCCACTTGAAAAACTGGTAAACGACGACCTGCCAAGAGCGATGGAGGGTATATAGATGCCTGACTATACATCCTTCTTTCTAAACTCAAGCAGTGGTGTGGTTCCTTTGGAATGTGTTGAGATTACTCATCCCGACTTTACCGAGCCTTTCCGGTTCATCAAAAACGATACAGAAGGTGTGACAGTTAAGCATGAAGCCACAGGGCCGGATGTTCCATATGAATATCAACCTATGTCTATTCAACGATCTACAGTCACAAACGACCTTGATCAAAAGCTAAGCCTAACCATTGCTGATGTAGACGATGAATTAATTAAATCAGTTGTATCTGCTCGTTTGGGCGCTAATTGGAAAATTAGACCATCAGTCAAATGGCGGTTATATCGCGATGATGATTTAACAGCTCCAATGGTTT
Source organism: Acinetobacter sp. 148 (assembly GCF_031196675.1). NCBI lineage: Bacteria > Pseudomonadati > Pseudomonadota > Gammaproteobacteria > Moraxellales > Moraxellaceae > Acinetobacter > Acinetobacter sp. 148. The sequence continues at coordinate 73,928 of NZ_JAVIMT010000090.1, forward strand.
CTTTACAGACATTAGAGGTGGCTACTTTATCTAAAGATGGCTCTGGTAACTGCACCTTTGATGCACAAGCACCAGAACTAAATAGTGTGAAGACAGGTGAGATTTACTCATTAGAGCGATTCCCACTGTTGCGGGGCATGATATGAACCTAGACCACTTACATAATCGTATTTGGACCAAAGACTACACCTGTAATGAGTTCCTATGTGAAGCATGGAAGGAAGTTACAGGGCGTGATCTTAAGAAGCGCCTAGACAGATTTTTAAATGGAAAGGGTAGCTTCAAAAAGTTAAAGGAACCCATTTCCCCATGCATTGTATTTTTCACCAATGGCAAAAAAAGCTCGACACATGTCGGGCTTTTTTATTGTGACAAGGTTTTGCATTTAACTGGTCGTGGGGTGCAGTACGTTCCACTTGAGATTATTTCCATGAACTTTCGGGAAACGAGGTTTTACAAATGAGTTTGAAAAAAATCATCATCGTTCCTGATGTTTATGACCGATCTACATGGTCAGAAGCTGATGTGGAGGATGTTTTAGCATATATCTATCAGCAGTTTGATGTATGGCCTGAGAACGCAAAGATTTATCACAACCATATTGCAGAAAGTTGTGACGTCACTCCTAACCATCCAAAAAGAATTAATGCCCAACTTGAGCATATTCAAACTTTGGAAGGTAAATTCTTTGTAGTGATAGAGCCAGCATGGTTGCAGTTTGTCTATTATGCAATCGTAGCCATTATGGCGGCATACAGTATTTATACTGTTTTAACTATGCCGAAACCACAGGCGCCTACTGTAGGTTCATCTAATAATGAATTATCGCAACGATCCAACCAAGCACGTCTAAATGCACGTATCCCTGATATCTTCGGGCGAGTCCGTTCTTATCCGGATTTAATCGCGCAAACCTACACAATTTATAAAGATGGCATCGAAATTGAAGAATGCTTGATGTGTATTGGTCGAGGTTACTATCAGATAGAAGACTGTCGTGACGGCACTACTGAAGTTTCAGGAATTGATGGGGTCAGCGTCTCAATTTATGATCCAGGTGTATCCATTGTGAATGGAATTCCAACATATCAAGTTGGAGAGGCTTTCACCGAGCCACCATTATCTGTAATCAAATCAAGCGCAATCAATGGCCAAACTCTGCAATACCCAAATGATCAAAAAATTGAGTCAAGCCTGATTTACTTTCAATACCCAAATCTAATTAAGACATCTGGTTCAACAATTGATTTCACTACATTGTTTACTGCTAACGATATTGTTGCCATTTATAATGCTAGATATGGTGTGCTTGATGTGATGCTATCAGGCGAAATCATGGTGACAAGTTCGGGTTCAGTCATCATTGAATCTACAACCAATATTGCCAATGAGAACACATTCAAAGGTTTGTTACTAACAGGGGCGCTTGTTGATATCTCTACAACATCGGGTGATCCGCCAGAAACAACTGTGACCAAGCGAGACTTGTCTGGTCAGTATGTCATTTCAGGCATTACTAAAACTGCCATTTCAGGTGGTTTTCATTATGAGATTGTTTTGTCAAACCCAAACACAGTGAACTCAAATTGGCAGTATGTGAATGATGACTATACGCTTACATCTGGAGCACTTTTAAATAAAAACACTCAAGGTATTAATCTTGATGGTTCTTATACGATTGCGACAATTACAGCAGATACGATCACGCTTGCACCACCATCATCTGTAAATAATGAATGGGACAAGCTATCAACGCTGCCAAACCAAAACACCACTGGCCAAGACGTTTTAGTGCGTTTAGATGGTTCAACTGACAAGTGGGTGGGGTGGTTTAATATTGCCAAAAATGATGCCACTGGCCTGTTTTACAATCTTGTGTATCCGCAAGGTTTGTATTGGCAGTCACGTTCTGGTCGGCAAGATGCTCACCCAAGCCGCATCAAAATTGAATATCAGCAGATCGACAATAATAACGTACCGTTCGGAGCGATTTATTCAAATGAGTTCTATATTTTTGATAGGAAGCTCACGCAGTTTGGTAAGTCGGTCACCGTTGATTTTCCGTTTACTGGCTCATTCCGATTCCGTGTTGCACGTTTGACAAATGATGATTCAAATGCACGTGCAGATGTCAAAATTAAAGATGTGTTTGGGTTTTCTATCTCGGATAAAGACATTTACAACAATGTGACTGTATTGCGTTCTCGAACAGTTGCTACCGATGGCGCCCTAAGCATCAAAGAACGCAAGCTGAACTGTTTAGTGAATCGCAAACTACCGCTTAATGGCACAGGGCCTTTACAGGTCACACGTTCAGCAGGTCAGGCACTCATTAATTTGGCTTTAGATGAGCACATTGGTCGTCGAACAAGTGAAGAAGTAGACATTGCACAAATCAATGCAGAGATTGCCAAAGTTAATGCTTATTTCGGTTCAGACCTCATGTCTGAGTTCAATTACACCATTGATGATGACAATCTTAGCTTTGAAGAAATCGCGGGAATGGTCGCTAGTTCTGCTTTCTGTGAGCCGTATCGGTTCGGAAGTCTAACCCGTCTCAAGTTTGAGCAGCCACAAGAAAATGCTGTCTTACTTTTCAACCACCGAAACAAAGTACCTTTAACAGAAAAGCGCTCTTATACATTTGGTGTGCAGAAAGACTATGACGGGGTAGAGCTTGAATATACTTCTGATGTGGATGATGCACGTGTGAAATACATCATTCCTGAAGACATCACGCCTAAGAATCCGTTGAAGATTACTACAACTGGTATTCGCAATGAAGCTCAAGCGAAAGTACGAGCGTGGCGCGAGTGGAATAAGCTTCGCTACAAATACATGTCTTGTGAAGTGGAAGTTCTGGACGAGTCTGAATTGCTGATTCGGAATGATCGTATTTTGGTTGCTGACAACACAGTTGTGGATACACAAGATGGTGAAATTGAAGCAGTAGATGGTTTAACTATTCAAACCTCTCAGCCATGCACATTTGATGTTGGTAGTGATTACTTCATTCACTTGCAGATATCGAATGCAACTGTAGATGTGGTGCCATGCACAGCGGGTGCTGATAAATACCATGTAGTGCTTGGCCGACCGCCAGTACAGCCTCTTGTAGTTAGTGACGATCGATACGTTAAAACACTCTACACATTAGTTCGAGCTGATCAAACAGAAGCACAGGCTTTCATGCTTGAAGAACTTACCCCTCAAACTCAAATGACCAATACGCTTAAGGCTTCAAACTACGATGCCCGATTCTATGAGCGTGACCATGACTTTATTTAATTAATTAACAGAAATCCAAGCCCCTTTATCGGGGCTTTTTTATGCTTGGAGAAAAGTAATGGCTAGTGAAATCATTACTCGGCAAGAACTTGTGGACGCGAAAGCAGATGCTGAAAGCTTAGAAAAATTTATTAGTGGTACCGAACTTGAAGATGTCTTAACAAGACTTGGAATGCAGTACCCAACTTTAGCAAAAGCTGTTCTACTTATTCATCAATTAGGTGAAAGTAAGATAGATGATGTATTAAACGATCTCAAAGTTAGATACCTGGCATTATCTGTGCGAGGTAACTGGACACATAGCACAGTCTATGAAATCAAAGACTTAGTCTTTGTTAATAATATTACTTATATTTGTCTTATTGATCACACATCAAGTTCAAATTTCCAAAATGATGTAAACGCAGGAAAGTGGATTGTTTATCAAGGTGTAACACAAGTCGACTTACAATCGTATGTTGCGATGAATAAGACTTATGCACCAGTTCTGGGTTCGCCAGTAAAATTTAAACTTAATCCGCTGATGGCCAGTTTTTTATATGGAATCAGTGACCCAACTCATAAAGACGATGATTTAAACAACTTCCGAGGTTTAAATAATCCTGATGCCTATCATGATTCGAATGTAGCAATCGGTGCTGTTTCATTTGGGCGAAATAACCCTCCATTTGCATATCTTTCTTTAGCGGGTGGACATGATTGTGTACCATTTGGTGTTGCCTCATTTGTGTTTGGTGCTGGTTCTTGTACTGGTAATCCTGATGATCCAGTAGGTTCTGCTAATGGCTTATATGGTTATTGCTCACTATCAGTAGGTAAAAACACCCAAGCCAGAGGACGAATTTCTAATGCGATGGGTCATCTAAACTTATCTGAAAGTTTATATTCATCTACTGACGGTTATAAGTGTATTGCTGGTGCGTCAAAAACAACTGATCCTGACTATCTGCCAGATGGTACGCAGGGCGCTGCCGCTCGTGCGCATGGTTATCAATCAGAAGCATATGGAAACTTTGCTTTCTCATATGGTTCTTTCTTGAAAGCATTTAATGGTGCACAAGCTATTGGTAAAGGTATTGCTTCAGGTGGCGTTATTCAGCCCTTAGTTATTAGTAAGCGGGGTGTTGGTATTGGCTATAACGTGACGAAACCAACAATTTTCTGTAAAGAGGGAGACGGCATTGATCTTGAGCGGGCTTGGGTCGGATTTAATACAGATATTCCGATGTCTCGTTATGATTACAGATATGGTGAGTCAGACACGATTAGTCATGTAATTGAATCCACATCGGGTAATGGGATTCTTGCAAATGAAGTTAAAGGATTGTTAGCAAATGGTAGTTATGCAAGCCTACACAATACTATTGTTTCACATCCAAATGCTGGTCAAGCCTTTGCAACTATTCAGCATCGTCTAAACGGTACTGAATATATGACTGTCGATCAGACAAGGAAGGTTACTTTTGCAAAAGAAATTGAGACTTCATCAGGTTTGCATGTTGCTGGGGACCGTGTCGTTGGCGGTCAGTTGCCAGCAATTCTGGACTTGCCTGCATCTGCAACTTTAGAAGATGTAATTGCAAAAGTTAATCAGATTCTGGCTTCGCTCCGCGGGGGAACTGGTCACGGCCTAATTGCACCTTAATACACAACAAACCACCGCAAGCCCTAGCGTTAAATAAGTTAGGGCTTTTTTATTGCCGAAATTAGGGGGAAGGCACATGCAAGAGCATGAAAAAACATTTTTGACTTTAGTCATTCTAGGAGGGCTTATTGGTATGAGTAAGCTATTAGTTTCAAAAGAACCTCTTTCAATCAGACTGTTAATCGGACGAACCATTTTAGGTTCGGCATCATCTCTAGTTGCTGGGCTGGTTTTACTTCAAATCCCCGATATCTCAACAATTCCTTTAATTGCCATTGCATCTGCTTTAGGTATTTTAGGTTCGACATTTATTGAGGAATTTCTCAAAAAGAACGCACCTAAATGGGGTGGATAATGAGCTTAAAATTATCTCCCCAACAAATCGCTGAGCAGGCTAAAGCATTGGGCATAGAGCCTGCGACATTACACGCAGTCATAGATGTTGAATGTAAGGGCAGTGGTTTTAATCAAGACGGCACTCCAGTCATCTTATTTGAACGTCACGTCATGCGTCAGCGCTTAATTGCTAATAATAAAGCAAAGGTTGCTGATGAAATGATGCGTAAACGGCCAGACTTATGCAGCAAAACATCTGGCGGTTATGGCCTATATTCTCAACAGCATGCAAAGCTTAATGATGCTGCAAAGTTTGACCGAACTAGTGCACTTGAATCATGTTCATGGGGGATTGGTCAGGTGATGGGGTATCATTGGTATTCGCTTGACTACCCATCATTGCAAGCTTTTATTAATGCTATGTATAAAGATGAAGATTCACAGCTTGATGCTATGTGCCGATTTATCAAAGTAAATGGATTGGTAAATGCATTGAAAAATAAAGACTGGAAAGCTTTTGCACGAGGTTACAATGGCCCAGCTTATACTAAAAATAATTATGACGTTAAGCTTGGTAATGCTTACAAGTTGCACAGCTCACACTATTAATAGTAATGTGAACGTCTCGATTTGTGTAAGGGCTTTGTGATGTCTCAAGTCATGATCATGGTTTCGGAAGCGGGCAGGATGGAAAATACTTGCAATCTGCCCGCTGATTTAGATAAGAACGGGAATGTTCTTAAAATCTATGACTACTCATTAAAAGAGTTGCCGATTAATTTGGATGGAACTGTCACTTACAACGGTAAAAGATGGACCTTTGATAAGAAGCAAAGTTTTTGAAACTTCATACATATAAAAGTAACTTATTTATATTACAATGCGAAAAATTGGATAGAATCAGCTTAGTGTTAAGAAACACAAGAACACCAAATCTACACCAAAATTGACTAAGTATTTAATTTTATTGGCTTAACTTTATGCTGTATATATGGATGCCTGAAACCAATGGAGTTTGGCATTGGTCTAACGGAGAAAACTGGTTGCAGGCTGCAAGTCTCGATCAATTAATACAAGACTTGCAAATACATCAAGGAAAAGAAGCTACAGTCTTTTTTCCGAGTCGTCATGCTCAAATGCTTCAGCAAACGATGGCAAAGTCCCATTACAAACAGCTTGGCGCTGATGGGGTTAAATATCTACTTGAAGAGTTTGTGACTTTACCGATTGATCACATGAAAGTGGTTCACCATTTTCATGCCGATCAGTTAACTGTTTTGGGTGTTGCTCAGGGGATGGTAGAGACATGGCAACATTCTTTAGCTTTGTTACCAACCAAACTTGTGGCTTTGTTGCCAGATTTTCTAGTTTTACCTGAACCACAAGCTCAGCAAGTTATTCTGTGTAATATTGGTCATCAGCTTTTGGTGCGTGAGAATAAGTGGTTAGGTAATTCTATTGATGACTTGGGGCTTTTTTTAGAGTTCCAGTCAGCCGAAACACATTATCAATATAGTGGTTTAACAGCAGAGCAACTAGAGAGCTTAGAAGCTGCCTCAAGCGCAGAGCAACGTTCTGAGTTTGTTTATCAATTTCAGCCTTTAGATAAAACTAAGCAGCATCCTTTTAATGTTTTGCCAAAATCAAAAGGGCAAGAACGTACTTTTTCTAATTATTGGAAAGCTTGTGCCGCCGTTGTTCTAGCAATTATTGTCGTGCAGTTTAGCTATGATTTATTGCGTTGGGTAAAATTGAAAAAGGTGGCAGATCAGACTGCTGAACAGGCAATTGAGCAATATAAATATTGGTTTGGTCCATCTAGTCGTGTGACTGAACAAAATATTAAAGGACAATTCGAAAGTCATTTAAGAATGAGCCAGCAAGGTGATACCCAGGCACTTTCTCTGTTAAGCCGGGTTGGGCCTATTTTAATGCAAAGACAGATTTTAGCTCAGCAACTCAATTATGATGCTTCAATCTTAACAATGGCACTAAAAGCAAAATCAGCAGATGATTTGCAAGCTTTAACCCAACAACTTAATCAACAAGGTTTTAAAGCTGAGTTAGGTAATGTTCAAGCTGATGGTAGTGGTGCGATTGGGGTGGTGAAAATACAATAATGAAAATGTTAGCTCAGTTGCAAAACCGCTTTGATCAGTGGGTTGAACAAATTGTTCAATATTTAGATCGCTTAACTGTCCGTGAACGTATTATGGTGGTCTTTACTACTATTTTTGTTGTAGTCGTCATTGTTGGATATTCACTTTGGAAAATGCATTCCTTGGCAGAACAACAGCAAAAACGTTTAAATGATTTAAAAGATTTGATGGTGTGGATGCAAAGTAATGCAGTCACAATGAAGCCTGCCAATGAGCTTGAACTAGATAAGTCTGGAAAAATACAACGAGTAGCTCAGCAACAAGGTTTAACTGTGTCTTCCCAGCAAAATGGAGAACAGTTACAAATTGTTGTAACACATCAGAATTATGCAATTTTGGCTAACTTTTTAACACAACTTGCACAGATGGGCTTAAGTATTCAAAAGATGGAAATGGTTTCTAGTGAAGGTCAGATTAAATTAACAGCGACAGTTCAATAACATATCAAAATATGCTTGTGTCAAGCATGGTGTTTTGTGCTGCCTGTGCCTATAATATGCGTACCTAAAATCAGTAGATTGTGATTGGTATGTTATATTCACTTGCTCGCCCGATGTTGTTTAGTTTAGCACCAGAGCGTGCCCATGAATTAACATTATCCATGCTTGATAAAGCGCATAAGCTAGGCATGATGCGCCAGACCGTAGAAGCAAAGCCAACTACATGTATGGGAATCGAATTTCCTAATCCGGTAGGGTTGGCAGCCGGTCTTGATAAAAATGGTGCTCATATTGATGCATTAGCTGGGTTGGGTTTCGGTTTCATTGAAATTGGTACAATTACACCTCGCCCACAATCTGGTAACCCAAAACCACGTTTATTCCGTATTCCTGAAGCTAAAGCTATTATTAACCGCATGGGTTTTAATAATGATGGCGTTGATAAGCTAATCGAGAATGTTAAAGCATCAAAATTTAGAGGCATTTTAGGAATTAATATTGGTAAAAATGCTGATACACCTGTCGAAAAAGCTGTTGATGATTATTTGATTTGTCTTGAGAAAGTTTATAACTACGCTTCATACATTACGGTTAATATTTCGTCTCCAAATACTAAAAATTTGCGTAGTTTGCAAAGTGGTGATGCATTAACTGAATTATTGCAAACCTTAAAAGCACGTCAACTTGAGTTGGCAGAGCAATATAATCACTATGTACCTTTAGTTCTTAAAGTCGCTCCAGACTTAACAGCTGAAGATGTTGAATTTATTTCGGCACAATTATTAGATTTTAAAATTGATGGTCTTATTGTGACGAACACGACCTTATCGAGAGAAGGGGTAGAGAACCTGCCTTACGGTAATGAGTCAGGTGGTTTGTCGGGTGCACCTGTATTTGAAAAAAGTACGGAATGTTTACGTTTATTTGCTCAAACATTAAAAGGACAAATTCCTTTAATTGGTGTGGGCGGAATTTTGTCGGGTGAACAAGCTGCAGCGAAACAACAGGCTGGAGCAACGCTTGTACAAATTTATAGTGGTCTGATTTATACGGGACCAACGCTTGTGAAGCAATGTGTTGAAGCCATGACTTAATTGAACATGAACACCATTGATATCATCATTCTGATACTTTTGCTCATTGGGGGGCTAAACGGTTTGCGACAAGGATTTATAAAAGCCTTTGCGAACTTGGTAGGATGGATTTTTGCATTAATTATGGGTGCAAAATATGCTGTTCTTCTAGCTCCGTCAATGTCAGGTTTAAGTCAGGATCCGGTGGTTCAAAAGATCGCGGCTTTCGCTTTTATTGCACTTTTAATTATCGTTTTAACTTGGATCGTCACTGCATTTTTAAATGGCCTCTTGAAAAGTTTGAAGTTGGGGCCATTAAATCGTTTAGCAGGTGGTGCTTTTGGTTCGTTGAAAGGTTTATTGGTTGTTCTTATTACCATGCAGGGTGTTGGTCCTTGGGTAGAAAGTTCGCCTCATTGGAAACAATCCAAATTTATCCAATTTTTATTGCCTTATGCACCTTTAGCGACAGAGCTTTCTAAAGATGCAGCAAGTGAGGCATTTCATCAGATAACATCTGGAGGCGGTGTAACGCGCACTTCTCCAAAACCAATGGACGAGTCGGAGGAAACAGAACTTCGACCTGACCATTCAACAAAGAATCCTTTTTATTAATTCCTAGCTTGTCTGCGAGGTTGCTATGTGTGGAGTTGTTGGTATAGCCGGTAAATCGCCAGTGAACCAAATGTTGTTTGATGCATTAACGATGTTGCAACATCGTGGGCAAGATGCAGCTGGAATAGTAACCTGCCATGAAGGCCGTCTTTTCCTTCGTAAGGATAACGGTATGGTACGTGATGTTTTTCATACTCGTCATATGAGAGCATTACTTGGTAATTACGGTATTGGTCATGTGCGTTATCCAACTGCTGGTTCTTCAAGCAGTGCGGAAGCTCAACCATTTTATGTGAACTCACCTTACGGTATTACGCTTGCACATAATGGTAACTTGACAAATGCAGAAGAAATTCATGATGACCTGTTCAAAACAGATTTGCGTCACATGAATACGGACTCTGATTCAGAAGTTCTTTTAAACGTCTTTGCTCATGAGTTGCAAAAGATAGGAACTTTAAATCCTACACCGGAAGATATTTTCCATACCGTTTCACGTGTACATGAGCGCTGCCAAGGTGCTTATGGTGTCGTGGCAATGATTACTGGTCACGGCTTAGTTGGTTTCCGTGATCCAAATGGTATCCGTCCGCTTATTTACGGTTCTCGTGTAACTGAGCAAGGTGAGATGGAATATATCATTGCATCTGAATCAGTAGCAATTACAGCGCTTGGCTTTAAAATTGAGCGTGATATTGCTCCGGGTGAAGCAATTTTCATTAATGCTGACGGCGAGTTATTTACAAAGCAATGTGCTGCAAATCCAAAATACCGTCCATGTATTTTTGAATATGTTTATTTTGCTCGTCCAGATGCAATTATTGATGGTATTTCGGTTTATAAAGCTCGCTTAAAAATGGGTGAGAAATTAGCGCATAAAATTTTGCGTGACTGGGGTGAAGACCATGATATTGACGTGGTTATCCCAATTCCAGATACAAGCCGTACCTCAGCTTTAGAGTTGGCAAATATTCTTGGCGTGAAGTTCCGTGAAGGTTTTATGAAAAACCGTTATATCGGTCGTACCTTCATTATGCCAGGTCAACAACAACGTAAAAAATCTGTACGTCAGAAATTAAACCCTGTTGAGTTAGAGTTTAAAGGCAAGAACGTTCTATTAGTGGATGACTCAATTGTGCGTGGTACAACGTGTAATGAGATCATTCAAATGGCGCGTGACTCAGGTGCGAAAAAAGTATACTTTGCTTCAGCTGCACCGAAAGTGATGTATCCGAACGTATATGGTATCGATATGCCTGCTAAAACTGAGCTTATTGCTTCAGAACGCAGTGTAGAAGAAATTCAGGAAATTATTGGTGCTGATCGTTTAATTTTCCAAGATTTGGAAGATTTGAAGAACGCTGTACGTACAAGTAAAGTACCTACATTAACCGAGTTTGATTGCTCTGTTTTTGATGGTATCTATGTAACTGGTGGAATTGATGCAGACTATCTGAATAATTTGGAACAGAAACGTAATGATTCTGCGAAAAAGAAAAAAGATGGTTATATTGATGTCAATATTGATGCAGCATCAGTAGATTTGACCGGTATTAAAGAAGAATAGAAATAGCCGAAAAAAGCGGGTATTTCCCGCTTTTTTCTTTTATGATGAAACTTAACAATGTAATTGGGATTATTTACATTGAAAGAAGTAAGCCACTATTTAATCGAAAATAAAAATATGGCATGGTCCATCACTATGTGTTTGGTTGCTGTGCTTTTAACTATTTTTATTTTAAATCTAATTTTAGGTTTACTTGTTCATTTCTTTGATTATAGCGAGCCAATTTGGTGGCATGCTTTAAGTCCGTATTTTATTGCTCTTTTGCTTTTTATCATGGTTTGGTCTGTGGTGACCGAACTTTATATTTTGCGTAAAGGTGGCCATTCACTTGCCAAGCAGTTGAAAGCTCGTCGTTTGGTAAAAGGTGAAAGTACACCAGAAGAACATGCCGCATTAAAAATTACAGAACATCTGGCACAAACATTTTCCCTGAACGTTCCAACACTTTATGTTTTACCTGATGAAGTAGGTGTTAATGCATTAACGGCAGGCTTTCACTCGAATGATATTGTAATTATTTTAACTTGGGGTGCCTTACAGAACCTTGATGAGCTAGAGCTATATGGCTTATTGGGTCATGAATTTAACCAGATTTTATCGGGTGAAGCGGTAGAAAATACTAAACTAAAAATTTTATATAGTGGTTTGACTACTTTTAGTCAGTGGGGGAGTAAGCTCGCCAAACAAGGGTTTAAGCGCTACAGTCCGGGTTATAAGCATAAGTTCGAGACTGTATTTGTAGCCGTAGGTGGTGTGATTTGGTTGGCGGGAAGTTTAGGTGTTTTAATCACTCGTTTTATTAAATATTTAACATTAAGTGGTCGTACATTTCGCAATGACCAAAAAACGATGCGGTTATTAAAAAATAGCACTAATACCCAAACTTTATTGCGTATTTACGTTCACCATTCTGGTTCGCAGATTCATAGTGCTTATTCTGAATCGATTGCACATATGTGTTTTGCGAATTCACTTAGCCCGCAAAGTTGGATGAATATTCACCCAAGTATTCGTGAACGTATTTATGAGCTTAACCCAACTTTATTGCAAGATTTGCAATTAGAAAATTTAAAGAAACTTCGAAATCGTCCTTTATTTAGTTTGTTCCATGTACTAGAAGAATCTGAGACTGAAATTTATACGCCGTGGTCATCTCCACAACCTTTGCCTTTGTTGCGTCTTTCTCCAATCAGTTTTGCTTTGAATGATGCAATTAAACCGTTAAGCAGTGATATTCGTCGTAATAAAAAGCGTCCTGAACTTATTCAACGTGCATTACAAACTGCGACTGGTTCGCGTGAGGTGATGGTTGCTATTTTAATGATTCGTCAATATCGAGAATTTATTCCACAAGATGCGCCAGTAAGCCATGCAATTGTGGATGCCTTACTTAATCTTGATGGGCGTATTCATATTCAGATATTTCATGATGCATGTAAAAATATTGGTCATATGCCTGCCAGTATTGCTCGTCAATTTTTGACTAAACTGGCACTAATTATTCAAGAAGATGGGGAAATTGGATTACTTGATGCACTTCTACTCGAGCGTGTTAAGTACGAGTTAAACTTGATGCCACTTCATTTGCCGACAGCATTTGAAGAGGTAAAACCTCAAATTGTTCGTTTAATTGATGCATTACTTCATGTGCAACAAATCAATAGTCCGAATCAGTTAGAGGTTCGCGAACGTATCTTGCGTTCTTTGCTTAATCCTGATGAAATGCATATTTATGATGAAATTTCGGATGAACCTTTAGACTTGGCAGAAATTTTAAATGATATTGCTGGGTTATTGCTGCGTGACCGCTTAAGTATATTGGCAATTGCTGAAATGTGCTTGTGGAGTGATCGTATTATTACTCAAGATGAACTTGATGTGCTTGAGTTGCTCTATTGGCGATTTGGTTTTGAGTCTGATGAAATTGTAGAGCAAATGCAGAAGAAAAATAGCGTTATGATTATTTAAGAAACATATGTAGTTTCCAAAGAGTATCATTAAAAGAAAACGCTGAAAAAAAATCAGAAGCCCGTTAGAATGTGTGTAGATTAGAGGTACTGATTTAGACATGATTGGGCAGCAAAGAAATATACTGGCAACTTTAGGAATAGACGTATGGATTCCTAGAACACAAGTGTGCCAAAAAAATAATGCCCATACTTTGTGGCGAGATCAGGTTGTTGAACCTCATGAGTCAATTACCGTACCTACCATAGATGTTCCTGCTTTTGAGCAAAAGAACACTCAGCCACAGGTGCTTGAAATTCCTAAAGTGGTGGAAGAGCCATCAATAGTGGTTGCAGAAGTCTCGCAGCCAGAGAAATTTGTAGAAAAACCTAAAGTCATTGAGCAAGAGACAATTGCTCCATTTGAGTTACAGGCTTATTGTCTTGAAAAATGTGTAATTTTTGTTGATGTAACGGCTTTGGAAACAGAAGAGAAACAACTTTGGGCAAATATACAAAAGGCGAAGGTAGGACAATATTCTGAATTAAGATGGCCATTTCCTCTGGCAGCCTATCAAGATCAACGAGGGGTAGGTTCTTATATTCAAGGTTTCTTAGATGCTGTAGCAGCAGAGAAAAAGATTTTATGTTTGGGTAAATGTACCTATATTCAACATGCAAATATTATTCATTTAGCTAGTTTAAAAGAAATGTTAGATAAGCCTCTTCTTAAGAAAAGATTGTGGCAACTTATGCAAGATAACAATGAGTAGTAGGGATTTACATGAAAAAGGTTGTGGTTTTTAGCCAAATTGATGAGGAAATTTTGTCACGGTTACAGCAGGATTACCATGTTGTCGTATTGAACCCTAAACTGGGTGATATTAATGAACAGATACGACAAGAAGTAGTAGATGCTGATGGCATGATTGGGGCTGGTCGTTTGCTCAATGAAAGTAATCTTTCTCCTGCCCAAAAATTAAAAATTATTTCTTCTGTGACTGTAGGTTATGACAATTATGATGTTGGTTATTTAAATCAGAAAAAAATCTGGTTAGCAAACACACCTCATGTTCTAACTGAAACGACAGCAGATCTTGCTTTTACTTTGTTATTAAGTGCAGCCAGAAAAGTTCCTTTGCTAGATCACTGGACTAAACAAGGTGAGTGGAAAAGAACAGTTGGGCCACAGCAGTTTGGTCTCGATGTTTTTGGAAAAACATTAGGTATTATTGGGCTTGGTAATATTGGTGCTGCAATTGCACGTCGTGGCTTTTATGGATTTAACATGAATATTGTTTACCATAATCGTCGCGAGAAACCTGAGTTAGCGGAACCTTTAAAAGCTCAATATCTGGGGTTGGAAGAATTATTACAACAATCTGATTTTGTAGTGACGGCTGTTGATTTAAATGCGGAATCTAAAGCTTTAATGGGTAAGGCTCAATTTGAGCTTATGCAAAAGCATGCCATATTTATTAATATTGCGCGTGGCTCAGTTGTCGATGAGCAAGCCCTAATTGAAGCATTGCAAAATGAAGTTATTTTTGCGGCTGGTTTAGACGTCTATGAGAAAGAACCTCTGCAAGAATCTGCACTTTTCACTTTGCCGAACGTTGTCACTTTGCCTCACGTAGGTTCTGCTACTGCTGAAACACGTAAGAAAATGGCAAATTTAGCTTATAAAAACTTGGTGGAAGCACTAGAGGACAAGACGCCTAGATATTTAGTGAATCCTAATTTTGTGTAAAGGATGAATAACACTTCATTGCAAATATAGTCTATTTTCAATGTTATAGTGAAAGCCTGTTGATATGATGCCAAAATAACTGAAGCATGATATTGATGGGCTTTTTTGTTATTTTAATTTTTAATAAGAGAAGAACTTTTGAAATTTTTGCCAGTTATTTTAAGTTTGGCTTTGATAACAAATGCCTCTTACGCTAATCCTTTTGACCCCAAGCCAGCTTCTGGACAGGTTGAAATTCCAAATATTGGAAGTGGAATAGGGCTGCTCGACCAACAAAAAGAAAAATTTATTGGCGAAAAAGTTTTTCGTGAAGTTCATAAGCAAATGCCGGTTATACAGGATGTATGGCTAGAAGATCAGTTTTTTCAAGTTTTCTCTAATATTTTAAGTGAAACTCAGCTGGGGCAGCCGATCGCCCTGGTTGTAATTAAAGACCCTCAAATTAACGCATTTGCTGTTCCAGGTGGGTTATTTGCATTAAATACTGGCCTTATCTCATCAGCACGAAATATTGATGAAATTGCGGGGGTAATGGCCCATGAAATTGCTCACGTTTCGCAAAGGCACTTTAGTCGTTCGGAAGAAGCTTTTAAAGGACAAACCCTTTTAAGCTTGGCTGGTTTGTTGGCAGGGGTGGCTTTAGCTGCTCAGGCTGGTGGAGACGCTGGTGCCGCTGTTATGTTGGGTACGCAAGCAGCACTTCTTGATAAACAGCTCACTTATAGTCGTAATCAAGAGCGTGAAGCGGATCGAATTGGTATGCAATATATGTATGCCGCTGGTTATAACCCGCAAAGCATGGCGGATTATTTTGAAACGATGCATAGAGCGACGAGCCGTGTAAGTTTTTTACCAGATTTTTGGCTGACTCACCCACTTACATCTGAACGTATGAGTGAGGCTCGCTTGAGAGCAAACCAGATGCCTAAAGTTAAAAGTCGAATATATGATGTCGATTTTGAAATTTTAAAATGGTATACCATGGTGGTTGCTGGAGAAGCTACTGAAAATCAGTTGCAAAGTCTGGCATCGCAAAAAAATCTGGCAGGCTTATTGGCTTTGTCAGCTTTCTACCTTAAACAAGGGGATTATACTCAAGCCCAAGCAACGTTGGAGCAGGCGAAATCAAGCGGTAAGCCATTAGTTGCCTTAATTCAAACAGATATTTATTTAGGCCAGAATAAACTTGATCAGGCTTATAATTCGATTGCTCCCTTGCAAATGACAATGCCTGAAAATAAAGCTTTTAGCTACAAATTGGCTGAGGTTTTATTACGTCAAGGTAAGTATGCTCAAGTGCAAACTTTGGTGCAGCGTTTTATTAATAAAAATGCCCGAGATATTCAAGGTTGGCAATTATTACAACAAGCCGCCAATTTAGATAAAAATTCACCATTAAGAGCTGTGAATGTATTGCGCTATCGTGCTGAAGCACAGTACTGGTCTGGTAGTGAAGAGGATGCAATTAAATCGATGTTGCATGCACAACGTCTTGCAAAAGGTAATCAGGCCATGTCAGCCAGAATAGATAGTCGATTAAAGCAAATGCAAGATGAGCGACGAATGAAAATTTAAGGTCTAGGATGACTTTGGAATTTTCACAGGCATAAATATACTTAAACTTACGAGAAAGTTTAATTTAAGGATATATAAGAAGAGAGGGGATTAAGCTAATTTAGCTTTAATTTTTGCTGAAACTTGAGCAGGATCGGCACGCCCGGCTATGATCGGACGTAGAGAATTCATCACCTTACCCATATCTTTCATGCTAGTTGCTTCTTGAGCAGCAATCGTTTGCTCAATGAGAGAATCAAGCTCTTCCTCAGTCATAGCTTCTGGTAGAAACTGAGATAAAACCTCAGCTTCGGCTTGTTCTTTACTAGCTAAATCATCACGACCAGCACCTTCGAAGGCTTTGATCGATTCTTTACGTTGTTTAATTTGCTTTTCAATGACCGCAAGAACCTGAGCGTCGTCAAGCTCTATGCGCTCATCGACTTCGATTTGCTTAATTGCTGCTTGTAGACTACGCAAAACCGTCACTGTTGCCATATCTTTGGCACGCATAGAAGTTTTTAATGCATCAGTAATTTGGTTTTTTAAAGTAGTCATAATGTTAGCAGTCAATCACAAATTAATTAGTAAAGGCGAGTAGTACGTACAGATTCGCGAGCCAATTTCTTTTGGTAGCGTTTAACTGCAGCAGCTTTTTTGCGCTTACGTTCTTGAGTTGGTTTTTCGTAGAATTCGCGTTTACGAACGTCAGCTAAAACACCAGCTTTTTCGCATGAACGTTTGAAACGACGGATAGCTACGTCAACTGGTTCGCCTTCTTTCAACTTAACTTGTGGCATGTAAAATCCTCTAGATTATGGATAAGATCAGGCACACCATTGCGCCAGATCACAAGTGAAGGTCAGTATTTTACTCATTTACAACTCATATCACAAGTCTATAATAGCGATTGCAATATTTTGACTCATATAAAAGGCAGTTTTGATGATTGTTTTAGGCTTGGAAACTTCTTGTGATGAAACAGGGTTGGCACTTTATGATAGCGAACTCGGCTTACGGGGACAGGTTCTTTATAGCCAGATAAAACTTCATGCCGAATATGGTGGTGTGGTTCCAGAGTTAGCTTCTCGTGACCATGTTCGTAAGCTTATTCCTTTAATGAATCAGCTGCTTGAACAAAGTGGTGTTAAGAAACAGGAAATTGATGCAGTCGCATATACACGTGGCCCGGGTTTAATGGGAGCGTTAATGACTGGAGCCTTGTTTGGAAGAACTTTAGCATTTTCACTTAATAAACCGGCAATTGGTGTTCACCACATGGAAGGCCATATGTTAGCTCCTTTGCTTTCAAGCCAACCGCCTGAGTTTCCATTTGTTGCATTGCTTGTTTCAGGTGGTCATACACAATTGATGGCAGCTCATGGTATTGGTCAATATGAGCTATTAGGTGAGTCAATTGATGATGCGGCGGGTGAAGCTTTCGACAAAGTCGCAAAAATGATGAATCTGCCGTATCCAGGTGGACCAAATATTGCAAAATTGGCGTTATCTGGTGATCCTTTAGCATTTGAATTTCCACGCCCAATGCTTCATCAGGGCTTAGACTTTTCTTTTAGTGGTTTAAAGACGGCAGTTTCTGTTCAGTTGAAAAAATTGAACGGCGAAAACCGTGATGCTGATATTGCTGCTTCATTCCAAGAAGCCATTGTAGATACCTTAGTAAAAAAATCTGTAAAAGCTTTAAAGCAAACTGGTCTTAAACGTTTAGTAATTGCTGGTGGGGTAAGTGCAAATTTACGATTACGTGAACAATTGGAAACTTCATTGGCGAGAATTAAAGCTCAGGTTTACTATGCAGAACCTGCTTTATGTACTGATAATGGTGCAATGATTGCATTTGCAGGTTATCAGCGTTTAAAAGCAGGTCAGCATGATGGTTTAGCTGTAACGACCACACCAAGATGGCCAATGACTGAACTTACTATTCCTGAGTAAGATTATTCATCTTCAAAGGCTTGTGGATTTTCGATATCAATATATTCGATGTATCCACGGCCTTGAACTTCATTGCCAAAATAATGACCAGTAAATATATAGCTACTTGCATAACCTCGCCCATGACCATAGCGGAATGGGCAGTCAATTTCTGCCTGAATGTTTAAGATAATTTGCTTTGCATCATTTCGAGCGATCCATGAAAAATATTTTGGAAGTCGCATTTTTTGCCCACTAGGTGAAACGAAGTCATCAACTTGATGCGAAATAATATCAAAGCTTACATCTGTGTAAATTTCAGCTGGCTGGTCCAGATGTCTAATATGCAGGGTGTATGCAGCTGTTTGTCCTGCAATATCGGCTTTGGTAAGAAGAAGTTGAGTGGCCTCGTTTAAATTGATAATTTGATAAGTAAAAAAATCAAGTGGCAGTTTATATGCATCAGGAATAAGTTTATTTGTAATGGAGTGAGGACCCACTGCTCGTGCATATTCGTAAGTGCAGAGTCCTTCGCTTTCAATGCGTTTTGCTTGATAGTTTAAAAAACCTTTAAACTTTGCCAATAAACTAAAATGATCATAGATTGGTGTTTTTATAAACCATGAAACATGTGAAGTGATATCGATATCAAAGTCGAAATTAAACCCCTCATAATGTCCATTAATATGGATGTGTGGAAATTTTCCTTGAATTAAAATTTCCTGACCTAGTTCTATTAAGGTCCCATCTTTATTAATTTTTTGCATCTTCAGGAATGATATAGGCCTTCAGTAAAGCTTGTTCCAGAGCAGCTGTGCTTGAAAAGAAAGTAGCGGTTTTTCTCGGGTTACCAGTGATGATGTCATCATGATCAAAAGCAAGTGCACCTGGAGTACCGATTAAAATCATAATATTTAAGTAACGATGCGGCTCTGGTAAAAGTGGGAAAAAGATACCGTAGTGTGTCCAGCTATAATATTTTTCGTCAATTCGTGGACGGATGATATGAGTTTGAGTAAAAGGAAGAGTTGAATATTTTTTTGCTTGGTCTAAAACGCCTTGTGCAAGTAATAAACTTTTAGCAAGCGCTTTACTTGTTGTAGAAATTTTTGGCAATTGTTTTTTCATATATAAACCTAAAGAAGGGCTATCTTTGTTTTAGGTTATGAAAAACAACTGCCAAAGCTAAGCGGTTTATAGGCCAAAGCTAAGGCTTTGCGGGACATTTTATTTAATTGTTAGACAAATCTTTTAAGGCGTTTAAACCAATCCAATGCTTAGAAAATTGATAAGCAGCTCGACCAGAGCGCTGACCCCGCATTTGGCACCAACGCAAGCTTTCAGCACGAACTTCATCATTAAAAGGCATGTTTGCTTTATCTAGATAATGCTCTACGATTTCTAAATATAAGTTTTGATCCATTGGATAAAAAGATAACCACAAACCAAAACGGTCAGACAAAGAGATCTTTTCTTCAATCGCTTCTTGCGGATGAAGCTCAGTATATTGAGGCACATCTACTTTGGTTACAGGGGTGTTTTCATGCATGAACTCAGGTAACAAGTGACGACGGTTACTGGTCGCATAAATAATAAAATTTGTTGAACCCGACTGTAAGGAACCATCTAATACGCTTTTTAAACTACGGTAATTTTCATCTTCAGCATTAAATGCTAGATCATCACAATAGACGATGTATTTTTCAGGTCGGTTTTGAATAATTTTTTGAATTTTCGGTAAGTCTGCTAAATCATCACGTTCAATTTCAATCAAACGTAATCCTTGAGGTGCATACTCCGTGAGTAAAGCACGAACAATAGAGGATTTACCCGTACCACGTGAACCCGTTAAAAGTACATCATTTGCTGGTAAGCCATTTAAAAACTGCAAAGTATTTTGAATGATCTTTTCTTTTTGTCTTTCGATGCCTTTTAAGTCATCAAGGTAAATATTTTTAGGTGTATAAATGGCTTTAAGCTGCTGGTTTTCCCATCTAAAAGCAGGGGCAGTAAAATCGGTCTCTTGTTTCGGTTCAGGTAAGACCTGCTGTAACTGATTTAATACAAGTGATAAGGTTTGAACTAAATTGTCGGGTAAATCAATGGTAGCCATGGTTAATCAATCATGTTAAACAGTAATTTACTAGGATACTAACACCGAAATTTGCAAGCTGACAAAAAAGATACGACTCATGCAGTTTATCGGTTTTGCAATTGATTGAAATGTTCAGACCGCGCATAGTGTTGTCATGTCTATTCAGTAAAATCATCTGTGAAGATGAGGACGAAATATGTTTGAAAAAATACGAAGTGATATGAATCCGCATCAGGCTTACCGTATCAAAAAATTACAACGTCAGTTAGACATGGCTGAATCTTATGAAGAGTGGAAGTCTTTTGCATTAAAACTGGATGAAGAAACTGGGGCACAAGAGTGGAAGTTTGATAATAGTTCGCCTTACTTCGATGCCGAGCTCATTTCTTATCGTTACACTTTACTGAAAAGATATCGTCAGCAACATCGCACTTTAGATTTGATTTATCTTTTAAAAGAAGGGTTGACCTACGATATTGCAAATATTGGCCACCCTATGTTGTTTGCTGCCACACATGTAGGCACAAAAAAATTAATTGAAGATTATATTGAAGAAGTCAGTCAAAGCTTGGCTTACATTGCATCTAGTGAATGTATTACATTCCAAAGAAAAGAAAAAATCGAATTTTTTGAAAACTGTGAAAAAGCATATGGACAGCCTGCTCTTATGTTCTCGGGGGGAGCAACCTTAGGTCTTTTTCATACCGGTGTATGTAAGGCTTTAATTGAACAAGATTTAATGCCTAAAGTCCTGTCTGGTTCAAGTGCGGGTGCCATTATGACGGGTATGTTGGGAATTTCTGCCAGTGAAGATATCCAAAACTTGCTAAATGGTGAGCAATTTTTTAGTGATGCTTTTCACTTTAGAAAACTTCGTGAACTCATAAAAGGGAATGGTGGTATTGCAGATGTCCACTATTTAAAAAAATTCTTAATTGAAAATTTAGGCGACCTTACTTTTGAAGAAGCATTCAAAAAATCAGGTTTGAATATTAATGTTGCTGTTGCACCGTACGATGCAACTGAAAACCCTCGAATTATGAATGCGATTATGACTCCAAATGTTTTGGTTTGGAGTGCGGTATTGGCTTCTTGTGCTGTGCCAGTTTTATTTCCACCTGTGCGTTTAACCAGTAAGCGTTATGATGGTGAACATACTCCATATATGGCAAATACTAAATGGGTAGACGGTAGTGTACGTAGCGATTTCCCACAAGAAAGAATGGCAAGACTTTATAACTTAAACTACACCATAGCCAGTCAAGTGAATCCGCATGTTGTACCGTTTATGCAAGATGATGCGCGCCGTTTCCGTAAAGACGTTTTAAGTTGGCCTGAACGAATTTTAAGACGCCAAGGTAAAGTACTCTCAATGGGGCTGATGGACTTTACACGTCAAAGATTAGGCGCAATTTCACCCGTAAGAAGACTACTCGATCATGGATACGGCGTAGTAGGGCAGCGCTATTATGGTGATGTTAATATTATTGCTAAATATAGCTTAAAACATTATGCCTATACGCTACAAAACCCACGCCCACATTTGTTTAAACGTTTACAGCGAGAAGGCGAGCGCGCGACTTGGCCGAAAATCTCTTCTATTGAAACGCACGCGCGTATTGGTAAAACGATTCAGCACTGTTTAGAAGTTTTACGTTTTGAAGAAAAGAAACAACAGCCAGAGTCTTATTATGCTGAAGCATGATTTTGCTTCTCATATAGAAAACCTAAAATGTGCGACAAAGCCTAGAAGTGAAGCTTTAGGACGGCATCTATGGACATGTACTATAGATGCTGATTCCTACTGGTTAAAATTTCATTTGCCAAATGTACATGCTCAAAGTGAGCAAGATTTTTTGCATGAATTGCAATTTTATGAAGATATTACATATAAAAAAGCGAATTGGCTTTTGCCATTTAAAATTATCGAGGGCAGTACTGTTTCTCAACAACCACAATTTCAAGGAAGTGTATTAGTTTTACCGGATACAGATTGTTGGTTTGATGATTTAGATCAAAAGCAAAATTTAAAAAATATAGATGAGAAAATCTATCTGGCACTTGTTAAGTTGGCAGAGCTTCATGAGTTGGGATGGATTCATGGTGATATTAAAAAAGAACATTTTCGAAAGTTTAAGCAAGAGCTTTATTTAATTGATTTTGAAAAAACACGGCTTATTTCAAGTCCTGATCCAATAAATGATGCTACACCACGGTATATGGCGCCAGAGCTATTTCATGGTGCCAATAAAACCGTTCAAAGTGATTTATATGCATTGGGAATCGTATTGTATGAATGGTTAACGCAAACTCGTTTACAAGCAAATAGTTACCATGAGTGGGCGGTATTGCACTGTCAAAAATTAAATGTGGAATTACCAAGTTCGTTCCAAATTTTCTTGCCACTACTTTCAGGCTTGTTACAAAAACAGCAGCAAAACCGGTTTTCAAATGTACATGAAGCGATAAATTGCTTAAAAGCGCTCCCAACCTGATAAAAATCATTGATCTAGTAACTGTATACAAATTACTCGGTCAGTTTTTTTTGAAAAAAAAACACTTGTCACTGTTAGATCTTATCGCTAATATACACAGCCATCGGGGGCGTGGCGAAATTGGTAGACGCACTGGATTTAGGTTCCAGCGCCGCAAGGTGTAAGAGTTCGAGTCTCTTCGCCCCCACCACTTTAAGTTAAGTCTTAAAGTTTGATATAGATGTTAAGACATCTAGATCTCGGAAGAGGATTGGTGTAATGGTAGCATGACGGTCTCCAAAACCGTTCGTCAAGGTTCGAGTCCTTGATCCTCTGCCACATTTATTTTAAATAAATGTCCCAGATGGGGGCGTGGCGAAATTGGTAGACGCACTGGATTTAGGTTCCAGCGCCGCAAGGTGTAAGAGTTCGAGTCTCTTCGCCCCCACCATAGAAAGAAGCAAGACGATGATCTTGCTTTTTTTATGATTAAATCTGAATTGTCTATAGAGGATTGGTGTAATGGTAGCATGACGGTCTCCAAAACCGTTCGTCAAGGTTCGAGTCCTTGATCCTCTGCCAAGATTCTAAAAAAAGCTCCTTTTGTGGAGCTTTTTTATACCTTATTGATTTTATATATAAATTTGTTTCTCGGTTGAGTGCTTCTAAAAGTTTGTTAATAAAAATTATTTTACATACAGACAAATCTGTATAAAAAATACTTCCACTTTGTTAAGGTTTTGTTAAAATAAAATTAAGTTGATATTAATCACGGTTTGATTTTATATGGTGAACTATAACAAATTTAATAAAAATGTCTTATTCATCTGTTTATCACTCATGGGGGGCGTAAGTTATGCGGCTGACTCGGATGATCCAATTCGACAGAGAATTCAGGCTGATCAGACCATTCGGCAACAGCAGCGAGATACTGCATTAGAAAAACAGATTCAGCCGAACGTAAGTGTGAATTTAGGGCAAGAACAAAATAAAATTTCAGCTCAGCAATTACAATATTTACACTCTAATAGTGAAACACCTTGCTTTGAAATTAAAAAAATACTTTTAGAAGGTGATTTAGCTCATCAATTCATTTCTAGCTTTAATGTGGTTACAACTGGTAAGAACAATATTATTGGACGTTGTTTAGGTGTAAATGGTCTTAATCAGGCACTTGATCTTGTCCAAAATAAAATTATTGCAGATGGTTATGTCACAACACGAGTGCTACTACCTCAGCAAAATATTGCATCTGGCACAGTTCGGGTTCGTGTTATTCCTGGCCGAGTTGATCAGATTAAGTTTGCCGATGGTACCTCTAAACGAGCACATTTATGGAATGCTTTACCGATGAAGTCGGGAGCGCTTTTAAATATTCGTGATATGGAGCAAGGCTTAGAAAACTTTAAACGTGTACCTACGGTTGAGGCTGATTTTAAAATTCAGCCAGCAGAACAAAAAAATGAACCGGGTTATAGTGATGTGATTCTTGCATGGCAACAAGCTAAACCTTATCGCTTACATGTGGGGATTGATGATTCAGGTTCTGATGCTACTGGAAAATACCAAGGTACAGCGACCTTGTCACTTGACCATGTGTTAACTTTAAATGATTTATTTTATATCAGTTATAACCATGATTTAGGTAGCAATGGTTCTGGTAAACATGGTACAGATGGCTTTTATGCAAGTTATACCATTCCATTTGATTATTGGTTGTTTTCAACCAGTTATAGTCGTTCTAACTATCTGCAAACAGTTGCTGGAAGTAGTGAAACTTATCAATATAGCGGTAAAAGCGAACTCATTAATGCAGACTTATCTCGAATTATTTATCGAGATGCACACCGTAAAACTGCTGTAGGTTTTGGTGGGTGGTACCGTGAATCACAAAATTATATTAATGATGTAGAAGTTGAGGTACAGCGCCGTAAAACTGCAGGCTGGAAAGCAACTCTTGATCATACTGAATATTTTTCTAATGCAACATTAAGCGGTAATGTGACTTATAAGCGTGGTACAGGCTGGCTTAATGCAATGAGAGCACCAGAAGAAAGCTTTGGTGAGGCTTATACACATGTAGGCATTTTGCAGGCCAATGCCAGTTTACAAGTTCCTTTTAAAGTGGGGCAACAGAACCTTCAATATCTTGCAGAATGGCGTACCCAACACAGTAATAAGCCTTTGACACCGCAAGACCGATTCTCGATTGGAAACCGTTATACCGTAAGGGGTTTTGACGGTGAACAAACTTTATTGGCAGATAATGGTTTTTTAGTTCGCAATGAACTGAGTGGCTCAATCATGAATAAACCACATTCGTGGTATGCAGGTATTGATTATGGAGAGGTGGGGGGAAAAACCGCGCATTATCCAAACCCTTTACCAGGTACCAGTTTGTTAGGTGCAGTTATTGGATTGCGTGGACAAATTGCACCGCTACATTTGAATTATGACGCTTTTGTCGGAGCACCGTTGAAAAAGCCAGATCACTTCGAGACGGATGATTACACGACTGGGTTTAGCGTGAACTGGACCTATTAGTTTAAGTTCAAAGGTCCTGAACGCAATCAATTGTATTAAAAAAAGATTTAGTGAGATTTTAAAATGAATAAGAACCGTTATCGTATTATTTTTAGTCATGCTCGCGGTATGTTTATTGCTGTTGCTGAGATTGTAAAAAGTAAAACTAAGCAAACCGGGCAAAGTCAGGGAATGATGGAAACAGATTCGGTAACGTCTTCTGTAAGACTTATTCATTATAAAAAACTAAATCCACTTAACTTTGCAGTAATTGGCTGTTTGGGAGCATTGGTGATTAGTTTACCAATGAGCAGTGTGGCTGAAACCCAGATTATTGCAGACAAAGGTGCTCCGACATCACAGCAGCCAACTATTTTAAATAGTGCTAATGGAACAACTCAAGTCAATATTCAGACACCAAGTGCAGGTGGTGTTTCGCGGAATACCTATACGCAGTTTGATGTTGGTCAAGAAGGTGCCATTTTAAATAACTCACGTAATAACACTCAAACCCAGATTGGTGGATGGGTACAAGGCAACCCATGGCTTGCAACAGGTGAAGCCAAAGTTATTTTGAACGAGGTCAATAGCAGTAACCCAAGTCAACTCAAAGGCTATATCGAGGTTGCTGGAAAACAAGCACAAGTTGTGATTGCGAATCCATCTGGTTTGATCTGTGATGGCTGTGGTGTGATTAACGCAGACCGTTTTACTTTAACAACCGGACAAGCGGTAATGAATCAAGGTTATCTTGAATCATTCCGTGTTCGTGAAGGTCAGGTTACGATTGAAGGTAAAGGCTTAAATGGAAGCTTAACACCATATACCGATATTTATGCACGTGCCTTAAAAGTCAATGCTGGCTTGTATGCAAATGAATTGGGCACGGTACTTGGACAAAATGACATTCAAGTCAAAGACCAAGTTACTCCTAAAATTACAGCAACTACAGGGCCTACATCTACACCTCAGCCGAACTTTGCCTTAGATGTGGGCCAGCTTGGTGGAATGTATGCTGGTAAAATCTTTTTGGTAGGGACAGAGCAAGGGTTAGGTGTTCGTAATGCTGGCTCGATTAACAGTACTCAAAGCACCCTTACCCTGAATGCAAAAGGTGATCTGGTCAATAGTGGTAATTTGATTGCAAATAAAGATCAGGTGCAACTTAAAGCTCAAAACATTCAGAATACAGGTAATATCAGTAGCGCAACTTCACAAATTTCAGTTGAGAGTCAAAATCTAAATAACTCTGGTCTAATCAGTAGTGCTGATGAGTTACATCTTCAAAATCAGAATACGATTACCAATAGTGGTACGTTAAATGCTGCCCGAATAGCAATTAACTCTACAAAACTAAAAAATAGCGGTTCTATTGAACAGACTGGTTTACAAGGGCTTGATTTAAAGTCGGGTTCAATGACAAACCTTGGCGGTAAAATCGGAATTGCTAAGAGTAATACTGGTGGCGGTACTGGGGGATCTACAGGTGGAAGTGTTCCGACAGTTCCAACAGATCCATCTAAAGATGGTGGAAGTTTAGGTGTTGTAACTCCAGTAGATACAACTCCAAAAACTTACGATACAGGTTTTATCCATGTGTCAGATGTACTCAATAATGACCAAGGTGCAATTGTTGCCAATGGTGGTGTAGATTTAGATAGCCAAAATGGTTTAGATAATCAAGGTGGTCAGCTTAATTTAGGTGCTATCAATATTAAAGGGAATAGCTTTAATAATGACCAAGGTCAGCTTACTGTTAAAAGTGCCAATATCCAAACCTCAAGTTTTACTAACCAACAAGGCCAGCTTACTTCTAATAGTACTCTTAATATTCAAAGTCAGTCTGCCAATAATAAAAGCGGAAAAATCCAGTCGATTGGACAGCTTGATTTAGCTGTAACTGGTGAGTTGAATAATGTCGATGGACAAATTGCAAGTGGAGCAACTGTCAATGTTACAGCAAGTGATTTGAAGAACCAGTCAGGTGTTGTGTATTCAGAAAACCAAGCTGTAAATATTAAAGTGAATAAAGCGATTGATAATACTGAGGGGCTCATTCAGGCTAAAACCAATTTAAATTTAGATAGCCAATCACTTAATAATACATCAGGACAAATTGTTGCAGATCAAATTAATCAGAAACATGTGACGGTTAATAACAATCAAGGATCTATCGCAGCTCAGCAAAATTTAAACAGTACTGCCCAGCAGTTTGATAATACTCAAGGTCAGATTCACGCTAAATCAATAAAGTTACAGCATGATCAACTTAAAAACACGGGTAGTGTTTATGCTGATCAGGATTTAACAGTTACAGGGCAAAATATTCAGAATGCTGGTACTTTGGGGGCTGGAAAAAATGTCCAGATTACCAGTTCAACTTTAGAACATAGTGTAGGTGGATTGATTGCTGCGGGCCTAGATCGTGAAGGTAAATTAGGTGATGCTGGTGATGTGTCTATTCGTTCAGATCAAGTCGGTTTACATGGGCAAACCTTAGCTGGCGGTAATTTAAAAGTACAAGCGCAAAGCAATATTGATGCGGCAAAAGGTCAATTGCAGGCACAAAATATTGAGCTAGATAGTGTGACAGGCAACATCTCTACGCAGGCTGGAAGCGTAGTTGCCCAGAATCAACTTAAACTGACTAGCCAGAATTTGATTAATAATCAGCAAGGCCTATTGAGTAGTCAGGACCTCATCCTTACAGCAAAACAGCTAGATAATAGTCAAGGTAAAATTCAGCATACGGGCAATAATGAATTTACCCTAGATTTTGTGAACGGTTTAAATAACAAAGCAGGTGAAATTAGCAGTAATGCATCTTCAATTAACCTGAACACGTCTGCTCTGAATAATGAAACTGGAAAGATTATCCATGCAGGGAATCAGCAACTGAATATCACTGCCGATCAATTGCAAGGTGCACAAGGCCAGATTCTCAGTAATGGACAGCTATTATTGAAGGGTGGACAAGTTGTATTAGATGGAGCAACTACTTCGGCGAATCAGATCAATATCTCTGCAGATAGTTTGAGTCATCAAAAAGGTCAAATGGTTCAGAGCGGAACACTAAACCCGCTCACCTTAGCGATTAAAGATCAAATGAATAACCAATTAGGTTTTATTCAGAGCCAATCGGGTTTACAACTAAAAACGACTACTCTTCATAATCAGGGTGGTCAGTTAAGTTCTGCTCTTAATTATGATGTACAACTTGATGTGGCAGGCTTACTCGATAATAGTCAATCAGGCAAAATTTACGCAGGACAGAATGGCGTTATTCAAGCTGGTTCTATTAATAATAGTTTAAATGGGCTCATTTCTGCACAAAATGCATTAACTCTGACCAGCTTGGGAATCATTAATAACCAGTCCGGTAAAATTGTAGCGAATCAAGATGTCACTCTTACTTCTAATGGTGTAGACAATAGCAGTGGCCAAATTGGTAGTAGCCAAGGCATTGTAGCGATCAATGCAGGATCTGGTGTAGTTAATAATACTTCTGGAACTCTACAAGCTGAAAAAGATTTATCTGTAAGTGCTGACCAGATTAATAACCAATCTGGTCTCATGAATAGCCAAAGCTCGCTTGCTTTAATAAGCCGTAAAGATATTAACAGTAAGTCTGGACAAATCATTGCTAAACAAGATGTGACTACACAGAGTCAAGGTCTGGCCAATGATTTAGGACAAATTGGTAGCGTTCAGGGCAATGTCTCATTAGATGCTGGTTTAGGCGATTTGAGTAATCAATCAGGCAAGATACTTGCCGCTCAGGATCTGACTTTAAGCGCTCAAAATTTAGATAATCAGTCTGGTCTTATCTCTGCTCAAAAAAAATTGGCATTAAAAGTTCAGAAATTAAACAACCTTAAAGGTCAAATTCAAAGTGGCGATGCCATAGAAATTACGGGACAAAGTCTGAATAACCAAGGTGGTTCAATTGAGACAAATGCTGATCTTACTTTAAATATCAAAGGTGCATTAGATAACAGTCAGTCAGGCAAATTGACGGGCAACACTACAAAAATTACAGCAGGCTCAATAAATAATAGTAATAAAGGCCAAATTAATGCTACAGATACCTTAACTGTTTTATCGCAACAAGCAATTAATAACCAAACTGGGGTAATGGCCGCGAATCAGAACGTTTCTATTCAAAGTCAGGGCTTGGATAATACGTCGGGGCAAATTGGTAGTGTTCAGGGTTCATTAACCATTGATGCTCAAAAAGAAAAATTATTAAATACTTCGGGTTCGCTTCAAGCAGGAACGAGTCTTAAAATCACGAGTGGTGACTTGAATAATGATTCGGGCACTATTCTTGCGCTTACCGATAATACAATTACAAGCACAGGTGACGTCAGCAATAAAGCTGGAAAAATTGCATCGAATGCTCACACTACAGTTACAACTCAGAATTTAACTAATCAGGCTGGAACGATTCAGTCAGGTAGTGGTTCAGCTTTAGATCTGGTGATTAATGGGGCATTAGATAATAGTCAAGCAGGCCAATTACTAAGTGGTGCGAGTTTAAACCTGCAAGTAAATTCTTTAGATAATAGCCAGCAAGGGCAAATCAGTGCACAAGATGCACTAAATATCATTAGTGCTGGGCTTATCAATAACCAAGCAGGTACTTTGGTTGCAAACCAAAATGTAACTTTGAGCAGTGAAGGTTTAAATAATAATCAGGGGCAGATTGGCAGTATTCAAGGCGGATTAGCTATTGATGCTGGGGATCAGGCTCTCACCAACCAGTCTGGTATATTACAGGCAAAAACTGATTTAACAGGAAAAGCCTTATCGGTAGATAACACAGCTGGACACTTCAGTGCTCAGGGTAAAATTGATTTAACTAGCCAACAAACTATTAATAATACTCAAGGTTCAATTATTGCGGATCAAAACCTCAATATCCATAGTCAAGGCTTGATTAACAATCAAGGGAAGCTGGCAACCCAAGGTAATTTGACACTTCAAGCGGGTACACAAGCGTTACAAAACCAAGCCGGTATTATTCAATCTGGACAAGATATGTCTATGATAGCTGGCTCAATTGATAACTCGTTATCAGGACAGATCAATGCACAAGGTAGTGCAAACTTACAAAGCACAGGTCTCTTGAATAATGAAACAGGTGTTTTGGCAGCGGGACAAGATCTTACACTTAACAGTAATGGTTTAAATAACACAAAAGGTAAAATTGGAAGTGTGAGTGGTGTATTAAATATTAATGCAGGTTCTTCACTTTTAAATAATCAATCCGGATCATTACAGTCGTCTGGCGTAATTGATGTTAAAGCGGGTGGTGTTAATAACCAATTAGGCAAAATTACATCATTAAAAGCAATAAATATAGATAGCCAACGACAAGCATTCAATAACCAACAAGGTACGATCAGCTCAGATCTGGTTTCGATTTCATCTGGTCTATTTAATAATGATCAGGGCCTTGTGCAGGCGAAAACGTCACTTGTGCTTGATACCAACGGGCAGAATCTGGTGAATACCAATAGTGGTATACAAGGTGGATTACTTAGCCAAGGTAATCTCACTTTAAAAAATCTTAGTGCTCTCGATAATACGCAAGGTTACATTGCAAGTGGACAAAATTTAGATTTAAGCGCGAATCAGGTTATTAACAACAAAGGAACCTTGCTTGCAACCCAAAACCTGAAATTACAAGGGACAGGTCAAAAACAACTGCTAAATAACCAGTCTGGACAGATTTTGTCGATGGGGGATATGCAGCTGACCATTGAGCAGATCAATAACCAAGGTAAATTGGTGGCAACAGACCCAGATAGCCATATCATGGCCACAGGGCAGCTAGATCTTGTAACTCAGCAGTTAGATAACCAAAATACCTTTACTGATAGTACGTCTGTTCAAGGTATTGATGCTGGTAATCTAAACTTGAGCGCCCAAACTTTGAATAACAAGTCTGGTGCAATCCGTAGTAACCAAAATGCTGTACTTAAAGTTAATGGACAGTTGAGTAACCAATCTGGTGAAATCAGCGCCGTTAAACAGCTTAATTTACAAGGCGATCAGCTTGTTATTAATAACCAAAAAGGCAAGTTGCTATCAGGCGAAAATTTAAATATTACAGCTCAATCGCTTACGGGTGATGGTCAGATTGCAAGTTTGGGTGACGCGAATATTACGCTGAAAGAAAGCTTTAAGCAGACTCAAGAAGGTCAATTACAGGCAAATAACAATCTGAGTTTAAGTACAACTTCGGATATTACCAACGATGGAAAAATCAATGCAGGCAATATTTTAAAACTAAATGCAGCCAACATAACCAACAATAGTAATGCTCAAATTGAAAGTCACGATACCCAAATTGAAGCACAAGATCAGATTAATAACACCGGGCTGATCAATGGTGATGACACCACACTAAAAGCAAATACTGTAAATAATCAAGGTACAGGTCGTATCTATGGTACAGATCTTGCGATTAGCGCTAACACTTTAAATAACTTGCCAGATATTCAAGGTAAGGCTCCAGTTATTGCTTCACGAGGTGATATGAACCTTGGTGTGGGAGTGTTAAATAATCTGGCAAATACACAAGATTATGCGAGTCAGGCACTTATATTCAGTGCTGCAAATTTATATTTAGGCGGTGCTTTAGATGAGAACCGTAAAGCGACTGGTCAAGCCAGTGTGGTTAACAATGAGAGCGCGACCATTGAATCTTTAGGTAACATGCGCTTATCTGCTGCACAGATTAATAATGTTAATAAGCATTTCATAACCGATGATAATGTTGAAGTATCACGTATAGATGGCTTAGAAAAATTCTGTAATGCTTGGTGTACCTTTGACGGTCAATATGATGGTGGTAACTGGTTTGAAGATTGGATGAGATACACCTATAGTGAAATTACTTATGAAACCAAAGCCATTGAATCTGCTCCGGGTCAAATTAAAGCAGGCGGAAATCTGGATCTAAGTGGTGCACAGGTATTTAATGATAAGAGCCAAATTTTAGCTGGAGGAGAGCTTATTAATTTGGGGGGTGCTATTGTTTCAGATAATAGCATAAAAGGGACTAGAAAGGTTGTAGATCGGGGGACAGTGTATAAACATTGGGAATATGAAGGTGATTGGGAAGGACCTTTTGAAGTTTCAAGTGAAACAACAATTGATGTGCCAATAGGTCAGGTCGCCGATCATTATGAGCTGAACCAAACGAATCAAGATATTACGGCTGTTTCTAAGAGTGCTGGTGATCCAATCACGAATGCACAGATCAAAACAACTCATGTTAATGATTTAACAGCTACATCTAATACAACTTTTGTTGAGCAAGCAGGTGTTGCACAAAATAAAAATTTACAAACAGCAGGTCAAACTTCTGTAAAAACTGATGTTCAAACTTCAGGGCTGAATGGAAACTCATCTAACGTTCAACAAAAAGACAATACCACTCAAATCTCTGTTTTGGACCAATTACAAGGTCAAAAAGCTTCTCAAGTTTCAGGTGTCTCCACCTCAGATCAGGCCACTGCACCAGATCAAGCTGGTACGGGGGAGCAACTCGAAATTCGTACCATTAATAACAACAATATTAAAGTTGCCAATAACGCCTTGTATAGAACAGGAGCTGATAGTAAAGCAGGTTATCTCATTGAGACTGACCCGAACTTTACCAATTACAACCAATGGTTGTCTTCGGACTATATGTTGAATGCTTTAGGCCTTGACCCTGCATTGCAACAAAAACGTCTAGGAGATGGCTTTTATGAGCAGCGTATGGTGCAAGATCAGATAGCTAACTTAACTGGTTATCGCTTCTTGGAGGGTTATGCATCCGATGAGGAACAATATAAAGCCTTGATGAATAATGGGGTGACCTTTGCCAAGCAATATGGTTTGCGTCCGGGTATTGCTTTAAGTGCCGCACAAATTGCGCAATTGACCAGTGATATTGTCTGGTTAGTTGAAAAAGACGTGACGTTACAGGATGGAACGAAAACAAAAGCGCTTGTTCCGCAAGTTTATGTAAAAGCACGTGTGGGGGATTTAAAGGGTGATGGTACTTTACTGACAGGTAATAGCGTTAACTTTAAATTAAATGGTGATTTACTGAATGGTTCAACCATTGCTGGACGAGAAGCTGTTCAAATTACCGCAGATAATATTAATAATCTGAAGGGACGTATTCAGGGGAATACAGTTGATATTACGACTCAAAAAGACCTCAATAATATTGGTGGTCAAATCAGTGCCAAAGATGCAATGGCTGTAAAAGTCGGTGGCAACCTCAAGATTGAGACGACAACCAGAACATCAACCAGTCAGGTCGGTGATTTTAGTGCAAGCACAACCGGTGTAGATCGTGTTGCTGGGCTTTATGTAGGTAGTGGTAATAAGATTCAACCGAACAAGGCAACTTTAATGGTTGATGTTGCCGGAAATACAGTTCTTAAAGCTGCTGAGCTGAATAACAGCAATGGCGCCTCAGTGATCAATACAGTAGGAAATGTTGATATTGGCACAGTACAAACGGGTTATAAACTGAGTACTTACCGTGATATACAGAATCAGACGACCAGCCAGAAAGCCCAAGATGTTGGCAGTCAGCTTAATAGCAATGGCTCATTATTGTTAAATGGGCAAAATATTAAAATACAAGGTTCGGGTTTAAATAGTGTACAGGGTACGGCTCAAATCTCTGCCGTTAATCAATTAGATATTGAGGAAGGTCGTAAGACCAGCCAATTTGATCGACAGTGGTATGAGAAACATAAAGGAACTTTAGGTAGTAAGACCGATACTGGTTTTACTCATGATCAAGCGAGTGAAGCGATAGCAAGTACAATCAGTGGTAAAAAGGTTCTACTCGATGCAAATAATGTCAATATTCGTGGTAGCCAAGTGGTCGCTGATGAGTTGATTCAGATTCAGGCTAAAGAAAATATCAATATTGTGGCTGCGGAAAATCATTATTCCAATCAACAAGAGCAGACTGTCAAGAAATCAGGATTTAAAGCGAGTCTTTCTGATGGTGTGGCAAGTGTAGGTTATGGAAAATCGAGCTTAAATACAAAAGAGGATGGAAAATCTACAACACTTACCCAAAGTATGATTCGTAGTAAAGCGGGTGATACGACCATTATCGCTGGTAAAGATTTGACCACAGAAGCCGCTATTTTAGATGCAGGTAAAGACCTGAACCTTAAAGGTGCCAATGTGAACCTGAATGCGGGCTACACAACTGATGAGCAACATTCAGAAGTTCATAGCAAACAGTCTGGTATTTCGGTTGGCGTGACCTATTCTCCAGCTATGGCTGCTGCAGCTGCTTACAAAAACAGTATGAACAATGGTCAATTCTCTGATAGCGCCGTTGGTCAAGTGATGGCCCAAGGTGAAGCTGCTCGTAAGGCTTCTATGGCGGCGATGACGCCAGTGACCATTCAAGCAGGTAGCAAAAAAACAAATGAGGTGAGTAATACATCCAGCACTCAGGCTGTGATTACCCAAGCTACAGCTAAAGGCAATTTAAATATTATTGCAACAGAAGGAAGTATTAATAGCCAGGGTGCACAACTTTCAGCTGAAGGTGATGCCTTATTGCATGCTAAGGAAAATATTAACCTAAATGTTGCACAGAGCCATTCAGAGCAGACGGTTGATCGTAAACAAAGTGGTTTTAGTATTGATAACCGTGATTGGGCTGCACCTGCCGGAACATTTAAAAACAAAAATCAAGGTGATGGTCGTAGTACACAAACTACGGGAACTCAGCT
Source organism: Acinetobacter sp. 148 (assembly GCF_031196675.1). Lineage (NCBI taxonomy): Bacteria > Pseudomonadati > Pseudomonadota > Gammaproteobacteria > Moraxellales > Moraxellaceae > Acinetobacter > Acinetobacter sp. 148. Next base: position 109,101 of record NZ_JAVIMT010000090.1, read on the forward strand.
TTCGGTTGGCGGGAAAACAACCCTGCAAACAGGGCAAGGCGATATTAATGTTGTAGGTAGTTCGGTTGCCTCAAAAGGTGATGTGAATCTCCATGCTGCTCGTGATATCAATATCAAGTCGAGCCAGAACAGCCAAAGCCAAAGTGAGCAGAGTTCAAATAAAGGTATTGGTAGCGCGCAGATTTCAGATACTGAGCAGTTCTATGGCTATATGAGTGGCAAGAGCCAAAGTACAAGTAATAGTGTTGAACAACAACGTAGTCAGGTGGGTAGTTTAGAAGGCAATGTGAATATTCAGGCCGGTCGTCAATATACCCAACAAGTTGCTGATGTTATTGCTGCAAAAGATCTAAATATTAAAGCGCAAGATATTCAGGTTTTAGAAGGCTATAACACGGGAAGTTCATCTGAAAATAGCAAAGACTTAAAAGTTGGACAATTTAGCCGTGTGAGTTCACCTCTTATTGATTTAGTGAATGCAGCGGATAAAGCCACAAAGAGTCAAGCGGATGACCGTACACAAGCATTACAAGCTGTTGCAGCAGGTGCTCAAGGTTACCAAACTTATAGTGATATAAAAGGTGGAGCACTATTTAAAGCTGAATCTGGCATTGGTTTTAGTACCAGTAAAAACCAGCAAAATAGCAGCTATGCCACTTCGCAACAAAACAACCTGAAAGCTGGCGGCAATGTCAACTTAACCAGTACTAATGGAGATATTCACCTTCAAAATACTCAGGTGAAAGCAGAAGATAAGATTAATCTAGATTCTGCAAAAAATATTGTGCTGGAATCTGGCCAAAGCCAAAATAAAGCCGATGGTAAAAATAGCAATGCAGGTTTAAGTGTTGGAGTGGGAGCATCTGTTGGTGCACAAACAGGTGTTTATATTTATGGTGAGGCTGGATTTGGAAAAGGAAGTAACCATTTAGACAGCAATACACATAACCAAACAACACTAGCTGCAAAAAATATCAGTTTAACCAGTAAAGGTGACACCACACTACGAGGAGCGCAGGCAAAAGCAGATCGTATTGATGCAAATGTAGGCGGTCAGCTTAAAGTTGAAAGTTTACAAGACACAGTTGAACAAAATACCAAACAAACTGGAGCAGGCGGTCGCTTACAAGCTTCGCTTGGTTCAGCATGGCAAGCTTCGGGTAATTTTAGTAGCAGTAAGGCTTCGGGCAATTCAAATAGCGTTAATCAGCAGTCTGGTTTATTTGCTGGTGATGGTGGTTACCATGTAAAAGCGGATGGTGTTGACCTAAAAGGTGGAGCCATTGTTTCGATTGCAACTAAAGATAAGAATGATCTGACTACAAACCGTTTAACTTTTAGCAATATCGAAAACCAAAGCGAGTACGATGCGACGAGCGTGAGTTTGTCGGGTGGTACAAGTCTTGGCGGCGGCAAGTCTTCTCCAGAAGATAGTAAAGCACCGAAACCAACCAATAATGATAACTGGCGTAATGCAACCAGCTTTAGCCCAAGCTTACCGCAACATGATTCTGACAAAGACAGCAGTACAACTTATGCGACTTTAAGTGCAGGTAAAATTACGGTAGGTGGTCAGTCGACTACGGTTGAGCAACTCGGTATTCATAGTGATGCCTCTACAGCCAACAGAGCGGTTGAGACTTTACCGAACTTACAAACTATTTTAGATAAGCAAAAGACAGTAGCGGATGCGACTTCTACGATTGCGGCTGCCTCCCGTACTTATGCCCAAGACCAGATCAAGAATGCAACAGCGGAAAAAGAAGCGATTGGGAAACAGATTACCAGTCAATTAAGTTCGGAAGAACAAACCAAACTGGAAGAGATGACTGCAGCTGAGAAGGATGCATATTTAGCGCAATACGGTGTTTATGATGCAGCGCTTGCCAAAGAAAAAGCAGTAACCCAGCAATGGGGTATGGGCGGAGACAAGAGCCGTGCTTTAAATGCGGTAACTACAGCAATTACGGGTGCCCTTGGTGGACAAACCGATTTACAAGTTGCTGCAAATACCTTAGCCCCTTATGCAGCCAATATGATTGGAGAGAAGTTTGGACATGGAGAGGACAAGAACAAGGCAGCACAATTAGCAAGTCATGCGATATTGGGTGCAACGCTAGCTTACTTAAATGGAGGTAATCCGGCAGCAGGCGGTAGTGCCACGGTTGCGAGTGAGGCAGCGGCAGATTACTTTGCGAATCAATACAACGATGGCAAAACAGCGATTAATCCAGAAACAGGTAAGTTTGATGCAAATTTATTACCAGAGAACATCAAATCAGGTATTAGAGATTTAACAGCAGCGATTGGCGCAGTTGTAGGTGGCACAGTCGGGGATTCAGCATCGAATGCACAGTTGGCAGGTGTGATTGGGCAGAATGCTGTTGAGAATAATGAATTTTCGATAGTGACAGAAGCAAGCAACAAGCAAGCAGGGAAGACTATTGCTAAAATGCGTGCAGAATGTCAAGCAAAAGGTATTAATCCAAATTCAGGTGCATGTGGGCAATATCATGATATGAAACTAAGAAAAGATATTTCTGACACCTCAGGGACTTTGAGTGATATCTCTACTGCAGCGGGTCTTTATCCAACACCAGCCTCTCCTTATTTACTAGGAGCTGGTACTTTATTAGGTACAGCTAGTACATTACTAGATGATGAAAAATCTATATATCAAAAGGGAGCAGAAATTGGACTTTCTTCAGTAGCTGGGGCCGCTGCAAGTAAAGTTGTTAGTGGTGTAAAAACATTAGATGGGGACAGGTTATATTCTGAGACAGTAGAAAAGATTTTTAGTGAAGCATCAGGTAAAGTTGCAGAAAAGGTGCCTGGAGGAGTTATAAGTTGTGAAAAAAATCCTAAACAAATTGGGTGCGGAAAATGATTAAAGATATATTGCTGAATTATATTATGGGCAAATATAGAAGGATAATTGTTATAATTTGTGCCTGTATCGGTCTTTTAATTATTGGTCGCTTAATTATATTAGATAATTTTATATTTGGTGAGAAGTTTTTTGCTTTAGTTTTATCTTATTTAGCCTTCATTGTTGCAATATATAATGGATCACCAGTTGGATTTCCTGCAGTAAATACGGATTCTAATGATTTTGATATTGGTATGAGAGTCATATTCATAATATTGACTCTATCAATATTCATATATATATCATATTCAATATTTTAATCATAAAAATATGAGTTTTTAAGTGGCAGATAATTTTGATGACTTCTTAAATTTACTTGATAAATGATCAAAAATAAGTTGATAGAGCTATTGTTAAACAATAGCTCTTTTTTATGTTTATTATATATTTGGTGATTGATTATAGAACGAGATAAAAGCCGAACCTTGAATGCAGTGACTATGGATGTCACAGGCGTACTTGGCGGTCTAATACACTTGCCCCTTATGCAGCCAATATGATTGGAGAGAAGTTTGGTCATGGAGAGGACAAGAACAAGGCAGCACAATTAGCAAGTCATGCGATATTAGGTACAACGCTAGCTTACTTAAATGGAGGTAATCCGGCAGCGGGTGGTAGTACAGCAGTTGCAAGTGAAGCGGCAGCAGATTACTTCGCAAATCAATACAACGATGGCAAAACCGCAAGTGGTCGCAATGATTGAGTATGACTTAAGCACTCCCGCAATCGATAAACTCAAAAAGCTTTATGACTTACATACCGATGTAGAAGGGCCGTATTACTTATTATTTAAAGCCATTTTCGAGATTAAAAATAGCTATCCCCACGCTTATCAAACCGCGGTGCGCTATAGAACATGGCTGATCGATGAAATTTATAGTTAGCTTAGATTGCTTAAAACCGATGTATCTTTTACCGATGCCAAACTATTTTTATATATGGTGGAGGGCACAATTATTCAGTGTTTAGACAAGAACGATGCGCATGAAGGAAATAACGCATTAGATTACTTTTTATTACAAGTATGTCAGGATTAGGTAAATATCCCAAATTACATTAAGAAAGTACTTTGGGATATACAGCTTTTAAATTTTACTTATAGTAAGCTTGAATTTGGGCAGTAATAAAGTCATAACTAGCTTTATTGTATAAAGCAAATTCACCTTTTGTATGATAGTTAGGAATAAAATTACTTGGTGCGCCATAGGTTTCAGAGATAACATTGCCTTTAACTTGCCATTCACCATCGTAAATTTTACCATTCATTTCAATGGCTGGATCTTTACCATTCTCAAAAATTGGGTTACCTGCACTATCTCCAAAATAAGTCACTTTATAGCCAGCAACAGTATCAAATTTATAATTAAAATTCGGATAAAGTTTTTGTTGCCATTCAGCTAGAGTTTTGAAATCAGTGAGTGAGCTATCAAATAAATAAAATTCTGTATTGTTATAAATAACAGACTTTGGGACATAAACAAAAGAGCCACTTGGGAAAGTTGCATTACTATTTACTAAATTTGCAAAGGCTGTTTGATTATCTTTAAGAATACGAGAAAATTGATCACTAATATAAATATAGTCTGAATCTTTTGGTATTGAATTTATGATATTAGGAGGGAAAATATCAGCTACTTTTTTACCAGAAATATTAATTTTCTCATAATCGAAACTAACATTATCTGAATTTAAGCTACAACTATCATTAAATTGAGCAGTCGTAATTTGTGAACCTTGTGAGGTAACAATATAGCCCTCAGGCCAACCATTATTTTGCTTTTGATAAGTCTTTTTAGTGAAAAGGCCAAAAGAGTTAAGGTCATAAGTTTGTACAATATCTTCAGCTAAACTACTTTCAATTTCGTCAGCGGTTACATTATAAATTGCTTTTGGTGATGAATATATCATCTGCCCATTTCTTTGAAATTCATCTGCATACAATTGTCTTATAGTAGTGAAGCTATTGCCTGTAGGTATTTGCTTATAATTGTATGTAAGGGAATATAAGGGCTCATCAAAAATTGTATTTGTTGAAAGTGTAGAGTTGAGTAGAATCCCTCGATTACACTTTAGAGTATTGGTTTCTTGTGGAGATTGTTCTTTAGCTTGGGATGATAGATTCTCCGTATTATTAGTGCTTGAACTACCTCCTCCACATCCAGTTAATATAATAAATAAAAGAGAGGCTGTTAAATTTGAAATTTTTTTCATGAATAAACCTTATGTTGTTATCTCTAATGTAAAATAAAAATTATATATTTTTATTACTAAAAATAGGAGATTAAATTATACTAATAAATATAAATTCTACTGAAATATTTGGTACCATTAATTGTTAGCTATTCGCTTCTCAAGCATTTCCATAAAGGTTTTTAAAATATTATTGTGATTTTTACCCTTATGAGTAATTAAGCATATAGGGGTGCTGTAGTGCATTTTGTCTTTTAAAACAGGCTGCATAACACCGTCTTCAACCCATTTTTTTGCATAGTGGTCGGGTAAAAAGCCTAAAAATTTTCCGGTTAAAATGAGAAAGGCAATACCTTCGCGGTCACTTGCGGTCGCTTTACAGTCTAAAAGCTGATGTAACTTGGCTGCTTCCGAGGTAATGGCATAATTAGGAAGAATGGCTTGCCATTTTTTTAATTCATTTAAATGAATGTTGCTACATTGGTTAAATAAAGGATGATTTTTGCCACAATATAAAAATGAACTTTCACTATATAAATCAAAATAGTCTAAACCAGACAAAGGTGTAACAAGGGGGATAACACCTGCGTGCAAACGGTTATCAAGTACACGGCATTCAATATCTGAAAGGGTGCTCATACTGATATTAATAATAACCTCGGCATGTTCCTCGGCAAGTTGTGTCAAGGTGTTGGTGATATAGCCTCTAGGCATAGTCACAAGGTTGTTAATAATGCCGATATTAAATTCACCCTTAAGACGGTTATGCATTTGATTGACTTTAGAACGGAAATCTTCAATGGCTGCCGTAAGCACTTCGATATATTCTAAAATTTCCCGACCTTCATCGGTCAGGGCAAAGCCGGCACGGCCACGTTGGCACAGCCGAATGCCCAGACGATTTTCTAAATCACTCATATGCAAACTAATTGCAGAGCGGCTAATACCTAAAATACTTTCGGCAGATGTAAAGCTATGACAGTCGCAAACCGTTTTAAATATTTTGAGAAGTTTTATATCAAAATCAGTAACTTGATTTAATTTTTTAGGTTTCATTTAGTTTTGTTTTTTTAAATCTAAACTCAAGATAATTTGAATTTATCAAACTTATCGCGCTATGTACACTCAAACCATAATTTGAAAATAAACAGGAATGGTTATGTTTGATACGGATAAATTCAGCGACTCTGAACATACTTTGGATGCGGTTCAAACCAATAATAATATGCATATAAATTATCAGGCACACTGGATGCCTTTTTCAGCAAACCGAAACTTTGCTAAAGACCCACGTATGATTGTGGGTGCCAAAGGATTGTACCTAATTGATGATTCGGGCCGTGAAATATTCGATTCACTTTCAGGTTTATGGACGTGTGGTGCAGGTCATACCTTGCCCGAAATTCAACAAGCGGTAAATGTTCAGTTAGGTCAGCTCGATTACTCACCGGCTTTCCAATTTGGTCATCCGCTTTCTTTTAAGCTGGCAGATAAAATTGTTCAGCATATGCCTGAAAAACTACAACACGTTTTCTTTACCAACTCAGGTTCGGAGTCGGCAGATACGTCTATAAAAATGGCACGTGCCTATTGGCGCATTAAAGGTAAACCAAGTAAAACTAAATTGATTGGTCGCGCCCGTGGCTATCATGGTGTGAACGTTGCGGGGACAAGTTTAGGTGGGATTGGCGGCAACCGTAAAATGTTTGGTCAACTGATGGATGTAGACCATTTACCGCATACCTTGCAGCCCAATTTAACTTTTACCAAAGGCTGTGCAGAAACAGGCGGGGTAGAACTTGCTAATGAAATGCTTAAGTTAATTGAGCTACATGATGCTTCAAATATTGCAGCCGTCATTGTGGAGCCTATTTCGGGTTCTGCGGGTTGTATTGTGCCGCCAACAGGCTATTTACAACGTTTAAGAGAAATCTGTGATGAGCATGACATCTTGTTAATTTTTGATGAGGTGATTACAGGTTTTGGGCGTTTAGGAACGTGGACGGCGGCAGAATATTTTGGGGTAACACCAGATATTTTGAATTTTGCGAAACAGGTGACCAATGGTGCCATTCCTTTAGGTGGAGTGGTGGCAAGCCATGAAATTTACTCTGCCTTTATGCAGCAAGACTTACCAGAGCATGCCATTGAATTTACTCACGGCTATACCTATTCGGCACATCCGGTTGCTTGTGCTGCCGCTTTAGCTGCGCTTGAAGTTTTAGAAAAGAAAAACCTGTTGGCTCAATCGGCAGCATTGGCACCAAGTTTTGAAAAAATGCTGCATGGTTTAAAAGGCGCACCGTATATTTTAGATATTCGCAACTGTGGCTTGATTGGTGCTTTGCAGTTAGCTCCACGTGATGGTGATGCCACCATTCGAGGCTTTGAGCTTGGTATGAAACTCTGGAAAGAAGGTTTTTATGTCCGCTTTGGAGGCGACACGCTTCAGTTCGGTCCAATGTTTAACAGTACAGAAGCAGATATTGACCGCTTAATGAATGCTGTGGGCGATGCGCTTTATCAAGTGAATTAAGCTTTATTAGGTATTTTACCGAGGTCTGTAATATCAACAGACCCATCTTCAAAATCTAAATGAAAAATACAGTTTGATCTGAAAACTAATTGTAGTAAGGAGTAACAACAATGACAAATGGCCTAGAAGATTTTAGCTATGACGAAGTTTCAACTGAAAATAGTACGCATAGTGAACAAGCCAAAAAAGTGCTAGGGCATTTCATTCAAGGAAGAATTGTATCTAAAACGGCAAGAAAACAGCCGGTTTACAATCCTGCGACGGGTGAAATTAGTAAAGAAGTCGAAATTGCAAATCCTCAAACGGTAAATGAAGCAGTTCAGGCAGCCGAGCAAGCATTTCCTGCATGGCGTGATACACCAGTCATTAAACGTGCACGTGTCATGTTTAAGTTCAAACAATTATTAGAGCAAAATGCCGAAAAGATTTGCGCTTTGATTGGGCAAGAGCACGGTAAAATTTCTCATGATGCTCAAGGTGAATTGCAACGTGGTATTGAAAATGTTGAATATGCTTGCGGCGCACCGGAGCTTTTAAAAGGGGAATATTCAAAAAATGTCGGACCAGATATCGACTCATGGAGTGAGTTCCAACCGCTAGGTGTTGTGGCTGGAATTACACCATTTAACTTCCCAGCTATGGTGGCGTTGTGGATGTTCCCAATGGCACTGGTTTGCGGTAACTGCTTTATTTTAAAACCTTCTGAAAAAGCACCTTCTGTGGTTTTATACCTTGCAGAATTATTAAAACAGGCAGGTTTACCTGACGGCGTGTTTAATGTGGTGAATGGTGACAAAGAGGCGGTAGATGCCTTATTGCATCATCCTCGTATTCAGGCAGTCAGCTTTGTGGGTTCAACACCAATTGCTGAATATATTTACCGTACCGCAACATCAACAGGTAAACGTTGCCAAGCATTAGGCGGTGCAAAAAATCATGCGATTATTATGCCTGATGCCGATATTGATAACGTGGTAACTTCATTGTTAGGTGCAGCTTTTGGCTCTTCTGGCGAACGTTGTATGGCACTTTCGGTTGCGGTTGCCATTGGCGATGAAGTTGCCGATGTTGTGATTGATAAGCTGACTCAAGAAATGAAAAAATTGAAGTTCGGCCACTATGCAGATGCAAGCAACGACTTTGGGCCACTTATTACCCAAGCACATAAAGACAAAGTGCAGGCTTATATTCAAAGCGCAGAGCAGCAAGGCGCAAAAATTGTGGTCGATGGCCGCGATGCAAAACCGGCAGGCTATGAAAAAGGTTTCTTTGTTGGACCAACTTTAATTGATCAAGTCACACCAAACATGACCAGTTACCAACAAGAAATTTTTGGTCCTGTGTTGCAAGTTATGCGTGTAAATACCATGCAAGAAGCGATGCAACTCATTAATGACCATGAATATGGTAACGGTACTTGTATCTATACCCGTGACGGTGAAGCAGCACGCTATTTTAGCAGTCACATTCAAGTCGGTATGGTGGGGATTAACGTGCCTTTACCAGTTCCTGTTGCTTATCATAGCTTTGGTGGCTGGAAACGTTCGTTATTTGGTGATTTACATGCGTATGGTCCAGATGGTGTCCGTTTCTACACACGCCGTAAAACCATTACACAGCGCTGGCCTTCGGCTCAAGTCCGTGAAGCAAAACAGTTCTCAATGCCAACTTTAAATTAATTTTTATTATCAGGGAAAACAGCAGTTTTCCCTTTTTTCATGACTGTAGGATTTTGAAATGTAATAGATTGTTTTTATGGATATATTTTTAAGGAATGAAATATGAATAATGATAGAACAAAAAAATTAGGCGAAGGACTTTCAAATCGCCATATCACAATGATTAGTATTGGCGGTGTTATTGGTGCTGGTTTATTTGTTGGTTCATCTTCTGCAATTGCCAAAGCAGGCCCCGCAGTGATTCTTGCATACCTGATTACCAGCATTATGGTTTTTCTGGTGATGCGCATGTTAGGTGAAATGGCCGTTTTAGAGCCGGACACCGGTTCATTTTCTACCTATGCCCGTAAAGCCATTGGCCCGTGGGCAGGCTTTACCATTGGTTGGTTATATTGGTGGTTTTGGGTACTTGCGATTCCGGTAGAAGCCATCGCAGGTGCTGAAATTTTACATTCGTGGTTTCCGAGCGTTTCGGTTTCTATCTATGCATTTTGCTTTATTGTGTTCTTAAGCTTAGCCAACTTTTTTAGTACCAAAAGTTTTGGTGAGTTTAAGTTCTGGTTTTCTTTGGTCAAAGTGGTAGCCATTATTGGTTTCATTATTATTGGTATTTTGGCAATTTCAGGTATTTGGCCTTTAGCTAAAAATGTCAGTGGTGTTGCCAATTTATACAACAACGCTGGTTTTATGCCGCACGGTATGGGAGGAATTTTATCTGCCATTTTAATTACGGCATTTTCATTCTTTGGGGTGGAAATTGTTTCGATTGCCGCAGCAGAGTCATCTAACCCTAAACAAAAAATTAGACGTGCCACCAATTTGGTGTTGTACCGTATTATTCTTTTCTTCGTGGTCTCAATGTTTATTGCTGTTTCACTTGTCGATTGGCGTTCACCGGACTTACAAAAGTACGGGACATTCCAATACGTTTTAATGAGCTTAAACGTACCGGGCACTAAACTTATTATTGATACGGTCGTGTTTATCGCCGTGGCGGGCTGTATGAATGCGGCAATTTATACGTCTTCTCGTATGTTATTTCGTTTGGGAACACGTAATGAAGCACCACAGGCAGTCACTAAAGTGAACTATGCCGGTGTACCGGCAATTGCGGTGTTTTCCTCAACTTTTATTGGTTTAGTGTGCTGTGTCATTAACTATGTATTTCCTGGAAAAGTCTTTGGCTTATTGCTCTCAAGCACAGGGTCAATTGCTTTACTCGTGTACTTGGTTATTGCGTTTTCGCAACTACGTTTAAGACATAAGCTAGAAGCGGCTGGAGCGGAAATTCCATTTAAAATGTGGTTATTCCCATGGCTGACTTGGTTTGTGATTATCATTATTTTAAGTGTATTGGCTTATATGTTCTTCTCACCAGCCTATAGTTATGAAACGACTCTATCTTTAGGTGTAACCTTAGGTGTGGTGGTTTGCGGTTTGTTTGTGACCCGAAAGCGTAAAGCAACCCGTTCGGTTGCGATCAATCAGAGTAATTTATAAAATATTAAATTAATTTTTAATGATACAAATAAAAAGCTCCTTAATAAAAAGGAGCTTTTTACTTTTTTAATTCTAATTATTTTATTTTAATTGTAGATGGGTTTTTATAATAATATAAAGAGTTAAAAGCTAACTGAGCAAAGATGTTTAAATCGCTTGCCAGTTTTCTTTAACTTCTTCTGAGTTTTTATTTAAAATGACTTGATCTTCTTTTACCTCCCCAATCCAAGAAGTAGGGATAAGATGATGTTGATCATTTTCATCTTTGGTGAGTTTTAACTGATTTTCACCTTCTAGATGATCGACAGTTCCTACTTTGGTGCCACAAGAAGCAATAACGTCTGCATGTTTTTTAATATCATTAATATTTAAAGTATTCATCTTTGACCTCTTCTTTGGAAATAGAAAAACGGTAGAAACTAAATTACTGGATAAAACGGCAGAAATCCTTAATTTTTAATAAACCTTACATGATTATTTTATAATTTCACTTAAGCGATATATTTAGGTAACAATGAAATAAAAAGAAATATTCATTGAATAAAGTTATAGAAAATATCTTTTTATTACATTTTATATCTTTAATTAAACAGAATTATTTCGATATGTTTAAGTGAATACTTTTGAATAATTATTTGTAATGAATATTAAAATATCTATAAATATGACAATCTTGAGTATGTTGAATGAATTTGAACATGCTCAGGCCGAAAACAAAAGTCAGCTCCGCCAAGATTTACTCTACCAATTGGTAAGTTTATCTAAAAGTTTGCCTTATCCAGCTTCAGGTCATACCTATCAGCGATGGCAATTGTTTGCTCAAATTGCAGGGTATGATCTAAGTCTCGCTAAATTATTTGAGTCACATCATGATGCTTTAAGTATTCTAAATGAATTGGGCTATCAAGACGAAATCGATGACCAAACTTGGGCGGTATGGGCAGCAGATGGCGGACCGGCACCTGTACAGGTCCAGAACAATCACTGTAATGGCATAAAAACTTGGTGCTCAGGTGCAGAGTTTATTCAAAAAGCTCTCATGAGTTATAAGGACAAAGAAGGCCAAGCACAGCTTTGTATCGTTGATTTGGCTCATCCCTCTGTTCATGTTGACTTGAGCCACTGGCAAGCAGTCGGTATGCAGGGAACCCAAACAGCTCAAGTGCATTTTGACAATACTCCTGTTATTCCTATCGGACTGCCAAATTGCTATTTGGAGCGTCCGGGTTTTTGGCATGGTGCTGCTGGTGTTGCGGCTTGTTGGTATGGTGCCGCGGTACGCTTGGTTAGCTTCTTACATAAAAGTTGCACCCTTAACCCAAACGCATTTAAAAAAATGTATTTAGGGGAGTTGGCTCAACAGCTCTCTGTAACCAAACAGTATTTTCAATATATTGCCAAGCTCATTGATGATGAGCCTGCGCTCAGCCATGAGCGTGAAATCCGTATATTACGTGCCCAAACAGAACAATGCTGCCAGAGTGTTATTCAACTCGTTGGTAAAGCTTTGGGCGCGCGTCCTTATTGTGAAGAGCCTACATTTTCACAGCTCATCGCTGATTTACCAGTATTTATCCGACAGAGCCATGCGGCTTTTGATTATGAGTCTATTGCTGAGCTCTGTTTACCGGAGAAAAGCTTATGGGAACTTTGAAGCATCCCTTAGTAGAGGACCGTATGATTTCAGGTGAAGGCACACCCGAATTCATGTGGCTTGAGGCATTTAAAAAAAATCCTTTAGATCGGCTGAATTTAAAGTTGTTTCAGTCTAAAAGAGTGGTGATTGTTGCTCCGCATCCTGATGACGAAGTGCTGGGTTGTGGCGGCTTAATGCAGCAGCTAGTTGAGCAAAACTGTCATATTGTCATTTTGGCAGTCAGTAATGGAACACAAAGCCATCCTCATTCAGTGAAATATACCCCTGACCAATTGAACGATTTACGTCCGCAAGAAACACTGGCTGCTTTAAATACTTTAGGTATTTCAGCTTTTTCTGAACGGATTGGTTTAAATCTAATGGATGGTCAAATTCATTTACAGACTGATCAATTGAATCAGGCGCTTAGCCAAATAGTTCAGCCCGAAGATATTTTAATTTGTAGCTATGCACTTGATGGCCATCCAGATCATGAGGCGGTCGGGAAAACAGTACAAGCTTTTGCTGAAGTGCGGGATTTACTATGTTTGCACGTATTGATTTGGGCATGGCATTGGGCAGAGCCTTTTGACACACGAATTAACTGGTCCAAAGCAAAAGCTTATGCCTTAACTGAAAACCAGTTAATTAAAAAACATCAGGCGGTTATGCAATTTAAAACACAACTTGAAGCCGATGAGAGCACAGGAAATTCCGCCGTTTTATCCTCAAGTGCGATTAGCCGTCTTTTAATGCCTTATGAGGTATATCTGAGTGATTCATTCTCGTGTGTATTTTGAAGAGTTGTATCGTAGTAATAATGACCCGTGGGGCTATGACTATCACTGGTATGAAGCCCGTAAAAGACAAATCTGCCTTGCATTATTAACACGACCACACTATGAAAAAGTTTTAGAAATTGGTTGTTCAAATGGGCATTTAAGTGTTTATCTGGCTCAGCGCGCTGCTCATATGTTATGTATTGATGTGTCGAAGCAAGCCGTTCAGCTCGCATCCCAACGGTTAGAAGCATTTGAACATGTGACTGTTGAAAATAGAAAAATACCTGAAGATTTTTATGAACAAAAATTTGACCTGATTGTAATTAGCGAAGTGGCGTACTACCTCACATTCGATGAGTTAGGTGAGTTTATTGAACAGTTAAAGCAGGCCTTAAACCCGGAAGGGGAAATTTTGTGTTGCCATTGGCGACATGATATTCAGGATTTTGAATTGAATGCCCAAAAAGTCCATCAAAGCTTTCAACAATCTTTTCCATTTCATCACTATTTAAGTCTGAACGATCCGGACTTTATGGTCGATGTTTGGACGGTTAATCCTTCATCAATAGCTCAGCGAGAACAATTACGATGAAAATAGGTGTTGTAGTTCCAGCGCATAATGAAGAGCAACATTTGCCAGCCTGTTTGCAATCAATTCAGGAGGCGATTGAAAAAGTACCGGATGAACAAGTCGAGGTTATGGTCGTACTTGATAGTTGTACGGATCAGTCGCGCTCAATTGTACAGCGCTACGAAGTAAGCTGGATTGAATGCAATTATGCATGTGTCGGAAAAGCACGGGACTTAGGTATCCGCCAACTTATTCAAAACGGCGCAACTTGGCTGGCCTGTACCGATGCTGATAGTGTGGTCAGCCCTGACTGGTTACGCTGCCAGATTTTGCATCAACCTACAGATGCAATTTGTGGCATTGTGACTTTAGATGACCTTAGCCGTTTATCGGTTATGAAACAAAAAAAATATTTATCGCATTATCAGGATTGTATGGATCATCACCATATTCATGGCGCAAATTTAAGTTTTAGTGCTGCTGCTTATATGCAAGTAGGCGGTTTTGAACCTGTTCCTTGCCATGAAGATGTTTCACTCATTCAAAAACTGATAAGGCAGTGCTGTAATATTACATGGAGCAATTTAGTTCGGGTAACTACCAGTAGTCGACTCGAAGGAAGAGCGCCGGAAGGCTTATCAAAATTTTTAGAAAATCTTTAATTAAACTTATTTTCTTAAGATTATTTTAATAATTAAAATATATTCTAAACTCAGATCCTCTGTTATACATAGTGTTTTAGTGTTCATTGAGCTATACCTTTTTGCCACATCACCCGATGTGGTTTTTTTTTCATTATGACCATACAAACATCTAGGCCAATGAAAAGACCTTCTCAACAATAGTGCTGTATATCTGACACGATGACACAAAAAATCACAAAAGCTAAAACTCATAGTTTTTATAAATTGTTTAGATAGCTATAGATAAAATAACGAGGAGAACATTCATGAAAAAAATATTATTTACCACACTCACTGGACTTGTTTTATTAACTAGTAGTGCAGCATTTGCAAGAACAGATCCCGCTTTACTTAATCAAGCAGCAAAAAATGTAGTCACTGTTTCAAAAGCTAAAACTTTAGCTGATGAAACAGGGGTAACCTTAACTGGTACTATCGTTAAGCATATTGCTGGCGACCATTATGAATTTAAAGACAAAACAGGTTCAATCGTGATTGATGTCGATGATGATTTGGCAAATGGTTGGCAGTTAAAGGTTGGAGATAAAGTGCGTATTGTAGGTGAGGTTGATACCCACCGCGTTAAACCGACTGAAATTGAAGTATTACAAATTGAACGTGTTAAATAATTTTTCATTTTAAATAAAAAGCTCGAACTAGATTCGGGCTTTTTTATTGAAATAAGCAAGCTTATAAATTTTTTATAATAATGAAATATAAAGTATTTTAAATAAAGGTATGTTAAGTTGAAAATTCCATTAATAATGAAATTTTATATTTCACGGAAGTCTTATGAACGTTCGCCTGTGTTATGCCAGCCAACGAAATGAAAAAAATGAAGATTTGCTACAAGATTTACGTGATATTCTGACAGAAGCTCGTGATTTCAACGATTTAAACGGGATTTGTGGGGTGCTTTATTATGCCGATAATGCATTTTTTCAATGTCTAGAAGGCGAACAAGAGGTCGTTGAAAGATTATTTGAAAAAATTCAAAAAGATCAAAGGCATTATAATATTAAATGGTTATGCACATACTCCATTGATAAACACTCTTTTCAGCGTTGGTCAATGAAATACGTGCAGCGTAATACAAATATTGAAGCTTTCTTTCTTAACATGGGAGAGAATACCTTTAACCCGCTTTTGCTGAATCAGCAAAACCTCAAATTTTTCTTAAATGAACTCTTAATTGCAGAGCAAACTAAGATGAATATGGTTAAAAAAGTTGGAATGGTGAATCGGGGAGTAAACCCGTTCTAGCTATTAGATGCGATACCGATATGGATGTGTTTGAGTTTAGGTACGATTTGTGTCATGACTAAATAGACAATTACTGAAATCGACAGCATCCATATCACTTCTAAACTTTGACTAATCACAAACATTGCCCAGTAAAAAAAGCTAAAAAGGGCAATACACAGTCCGCTTCCTTTGTAGTACCAAGTAATAAATATTCCAAAGAGCGCTGAAGAAATGATGAGATTTAGTGTCTGATTCATTCCTAGATAGTTAAAAAGAATAATTAGTAAGCATAAAGCTAACATTGATAGTAAATATACAAATATATTTTTTGCAATAAACATTCTTTATATCCTATCTGAAGTTTTAAAAAGTAATCTTTCCTCTGTTTCCAGAGGAAAGATAGTACATATTCATTTTTTGAGATTCTTTTTCTATTATTGAGACTTTTTATATTAATAAAGATGACTTTATCATTTTCTCCAGATCTCTTTATTAATATTCAGCTTTCTATTTAATAGTAAAGAGTGCTTATATGTACTGAAATTAATTATAGGAAAAACAATCAATTATGTTGTAAGTTTTGGCTTACATAATTGTGAGACATTGCCTACATTTGTATAAAAAATAACCTAATTTTACAAAGTTGTATGAATAAAAATTTATATTTTACATATGTTTATTTAAAATTATTGTTGGGATGGTCTTTACATAAATAACAAAAAGTAACATCAGATATTCAATTATTATTTTTAAATAAAATTTGATGAATTAAAAATATTATTATTAAAAAGTTAATTAATATGAGTTTTTATAATTTGTATGATGGGAAGTAATAATTTGAACTTATAAATTTAAAATATGTTTGTTAAAAATAGATTTCCTTATCTATTTTGATTAGATTTTGATGATCAAAATATAGAGAACATGGGCCACCAGACCGAGGCTAGTAATATAATAGCCATTATTTTATTAAAAATATTTATATATTTTGGTTTTGAAAAAAGTCGAGTACTTAGTCTGCCTACTAAGGCCCATAGGTAGAGACAAGGAAATGCTATAAGTAAAAAAATGCAGGATAAAATTGAGACATTCATCAAGATATCTTGTCCTTGTTTTGTATAGACGCTAATAACTGCAAAAGCCATCATCCATGTTTTAGGATTAATCGCTTGCATTAAAAAAGAAGCCTTAAAACCAATAGGAGGGTATTGCTCATTTTTTTCTAAAGAGATAACAGGATTGTAGTTATATAATTTCCAAGCTAGAAAGGTAAGCCAGAGTAAACCACTCCATGTCATAATTTTTTGAATAGCAGGGTAAGCAAGGATAGTGGAGCCAAGGCCAATACCAACCACTAATACAAGTAAGGCTGCTCCAATACAAGAACCTAAAATAACGGGAAGTGTTTTAGAAATTTTATACTGACTACCTAAACTTAAAATTATAAAGTTGGTCGGGCCTGGAGTAATGGAGGCAACAATTGCAAATAATGAAAATGCAGTGAGGTTTTCCATCTTGTCTACCTTAGTTAATTGGGAGAGACAAGATGAAATAATTAAGATTTTTAATCTTGAAGATTTGTGCAGATTTTTCTGTAAGCGGCTGGTGTTAGTCCATAACAGCGTTTAAACCAACGACTTAAATGACTTTGGTCTGAAAAACATAAGTCAGAAGCAACTTGTGCTGGAGAAATATTTCTAGCGAGTAAATCACGTGCTCGTGTAAGTCTAAGTTGAATAAGATATTGATGAGGGGCTAAATGAAAAGTGGATTTAAAAATACGGTGAATATGGTAACGGTCTAGTCCCACCATATGTGATATATCTTCTAACCCAATATCTTCAAATAAATGATCATGCAGAATATCTCGGATTTGATGGGCGATTTGGGGTACATGAATACAAGAAGATTGAGAAACTTTTTTTAACCATTTACCTTGGGTAATATATTGAATAAGCACATCTAGACTATTGTCTTTCACAATATTCATTTCTTTATAGTGTAAGTGTTGAAATGCTTGTGAAGTAATGATTGCGAGTTGTTCATCGGATTTTAATGGTGCATCAATCACTAGTTCGTAATGCTCGGGGCTGTTGTGAAATAAACCTTGAAGGCGTTGCTTTAACCATTCTGGATGTAGATAAAGCATTTGGTAGGTAAAACCATCAGATGCAGGTGCATGTCCATCATGAATTTCTTCTGGTTCAAGCATAAAGACTTGCCCAGCATGACTATTGATTTGCTTTTTACGACAATGAAATTGTTGAATGCCAGATTCAGTTACACCAATTAAATAACTTGAATGCCAATGGGGATCATAAGCATGGCCAGTAAAATGAGCACGGATTGTTTCGATACCCGTATTGGTATCTTTTGAAATATCAACCCAGTTACTCATAAGCACTGACCCATAAACTTTTAATTTTAGTTCTTGAAACAGTATAAAAGAGATAAAAGTAGTTCTAGAAGATTTGTGCAAAAACTTTAAAAATTTAGTGTGCATTAAAACCAGCCTCAGGTTTAACAGGCTGGTTTTTCATTAATGTTTAAATTGATTAATCTGAACGCGTAGCCAGCCAATTACTCATTTCAGGCCAAACGGAACTCGGAGCTTGGCTACCGGAAACGACACCCATATGGCCACCTGGTACAGTTTTGAACATTTTATCTTGGCTACTAATTAAATCCATAAGGGGGTTAACAGCATCGGCGGTCACAATAATGTCTGTATCACCACCTACAGCTAACACTGAACAATCAATATCTTTTAAATAAGCTGTAAGTTCACCAAATTTAATTACACCTGTTGAGAGTTCATTATCAATCCAGAAACGTAAAATAATGTCACGCATAACACCACCCGGATAGGCCAGCATATTGTCGATAAATGAGCTAGAGGTAGCGTGGTCAACAATAAATTCGCGGTTATCCAGATTTTTAAAAAGCTGCCAATAGGTTTTCAAATTTCCAATTGGGTCAGTTAACTTAAAGCCTAGAGTATTTTGCCATCCGTGAATATGGAACACTTCACTGGGAACATGTTGGCGAATACGGAAAGGGGTGTGCTTACGGACCCATTGTGCAGGTTTAGTCAGGCTACCATAGAGTTTGCCCATATATCCCGCTTTATGAGTATCGATAGGTGAAGCAAGAATGATCAGATTTTTGATATCTTTATCTTTAAATAATGCCGTATAGCAGAGTGAAAGGGCTCCACCTAAACTCCAACCATGTAAAGAAAGCTGTTGTTGTCCACTATGTGCACGAACATGTTTTAACATTTCTGGCATAAAGACTTTTATATAGGTGCCAAAATTGTATTTGGCTTGATTGCGGGTAGGTACACCCCAGTCTATTAAATAGACATCAAAACCTTGAGCCAAAAAATAACGTATAAGGCTTCGTGTCGGGAACAAATCATAAATGAGCATGTTCACTGCTAATGGCGGAACAATAACTAATGGCACACGATATTTATGCGTAGAGTTGCTGGTTTCATTTCTATAATGACGTAAGCTAATAATTTCATGCTTATAAATTACGTCAAAAGGTGTTTTCCCTGACAAGGCAATCTCAGGTCCTCTAAAAAAGAGATCTGAGGCATTAGTGAGCATGTGAGGTATTTTTTGACCAGCACGCTTTTTTAGAGATGTTTTAATCGATTGTACCTGCGGGACATTCTGGCGAACTTTAAGCAATAAACTCATTGAATATAAAACCTATAAAGATGTTGCCCAGAGCAAATAACGAGCTGGTCTTTTGCGGATATTAAAGGGAATAAAAGATGAGTTCAGTGACCTAAAAGACAGGATTTTCTGTTTAAGAGATCAAAGTGAAGTTATACTAAATTAATGATTTCTTTATATAAGATTTTGAAATGATTGATAAATTAAATTATAGGGCATGAATTTGTATAAAATATTTAAAAATTTAAGCTATTCTTAAGAATAGTAAAAATTTATTGGTAGGGTAATTTTGTAAAGTTTATTTATGTTTTTTTTACATATTAAAAAATAAAATATAATTATTTTACAATCCGTTAGGAATGTATTCAGAAAGTAGTATATATGGAATTTGTTTTTAATGGTTTTTATACACTAATTTCGGCGGTCATCGTTCTATTGTTAGGTCGCTTTCTTGTCAATCGGATTGATTTTTTAAAACGTTATAATATCCCTGAACCAGTAGCAGGTGGTTTGGTCGCTGCGGTAGTTTCTTTACTTGTCCACACTTTCTGGGGATACAGTATTGTTTTTAGCAGTGAATTACAAACCAGCTTTATGCTCGTGTTCTTTGCTTCAATTGGTTTAAGTGCCAATTTTATGAAGCTTAAAGAGGGTGGTACTGCTTTAGTCATCTTCTTAATTTGTGTAGCCTCATTTATTGTTGTTCAAAATGCTGTCGGTATGAGCCTTGCAACCTTATTGGGTCTAGACCCGCTTATTGGTTTGATTGCAGGTTCAATTACTTTAACCGGTGGTCATGGTACAGCCGGTGCTTGGGGTGAAATTTTAGAAAGCCAGCATGGTATTCAGGGTGCTTTAGCGTTAGGTATGGCAAGTGCTACGTTTGGCTTGATTATTGGTGGTGTCATTGGTGGTCCTTTAGCCAAATTGCTTATTAATCGTTATAGCCTTGCTCAAGCAAAAACCAATGCTGAAATTCAGCAGCGTGACACGCATGTTGAACAAAATTCAGATGATCTTGCACCGTTTGAAAACCCGCATCAAGTTCGTTTAATTACTGCCGACAATGCAATTACCACGCTTGGTATGTTTGCAGCCTGTTTAGCATTTGCTGAATTTATGACTGGCTTCAGTAAGGGAACTTGGTTTGAGTTACCAACTTTCGTTTGGGCGCTTGGTGGCGGTGTAATCTTAAGAAATATTTTAGAAAGCGTGTTGAAGGTTGATATTTTTGACCGCGCGATTGACGTTTTTGGTAATGCGTCTTTATCTCTTTATTTAGCAATGGCATTGCTTTCGTTAAAGCTTTGGCAACTTGCTGACTTAGCAGGTCCACTTGTGGTTATTTTAGGTGCTCAAACACTGACTATGGCTTTATATGCAGCATTTGTGACTTTCCGTGTAATGGGGAAAAATTACGATGCGGCAGTATTGGCAGCAGGTCACTGTGGTTTCGGTATGGGGGCTACACCAACCGCCGTTGCAAATATGCAGGCGATTACCAATATGTATGGCCCATCGCATAAAGCATTCTTAATTGTTCCGCTTTGTGGTGCATTCTTTGTCGACTTGATTAATGCAACTGTGATTCAGCTTATGTTGAAATTTATTGCTTAATTAAAAAAAGCCCGTAAGGGCTTTTTTTATGGGGCATTTTATAGCCAACAACTTAAACCGTTAAATCTGCTGCACTTAGCATTTCTTGGCCCACAATCATTTTGGCAAATTGATTGGCAATTCTTCCTGAACGGTTGCCTTGCTGAGTTGCATATTGAATAGCTTTTAACTGAATCGTTTCCCAAGTTTCGCGTTGCTGCCATTTGTATTCATTTAGCCAGTATTGAACAGTTTTTAAATACTCTTGTTGGCTAAAGCCATAGAAATTAATTTGTAAACCAAATCTGTCCGCTAAAGAAATCTTTTGTTCAATGCTATCGCCTGGGCGTAATTCGCCATTTTCCCCGACATTTAGCTCTGTATTATCTTTGTTGTATTCGGCCACCATATGCTTTCGATTTGATGTCGCATAAATGAGTGTATTGTCTGAACTAGAGGCCAGTGAACCATCTAATACAGTTTTTAAAGTTGCGTAACTTGAGTCGCCTGCTTCAAAGGCCAAGTCATCACAAAAGATGATAAAACGCTCAGTACGGTCTTGCAGTAAGTTAATAATTTTAGGCAAATCTTCTAAATACTTTTTCTCAAGTTCAATCACCCGAAGGCCTAAGTGGTGATATTCATTTAAACAGGCTTTTACAATAGACGACTTGCCTGTACCACGTGAGCCTGTCATGAGTACATTGTTTGCCAACAAGCCTTTTGCAAAGGCTTCAGTATTTAGTTTTACTTTGTTGAGTTGGCTGTCGATATTGCAAAGATGATTAAAAGAAATGAGTTGAGGTTTACGGATCGCGACGAGCGAACCTTTGTTATTTTCTCTTTCCCA
This sequence comes from Acinetobacter sp. 148, assembly GCF_031196675.1. Taxonomy (NCBI): domain Bacteria; kingdom Pseudomonadati; phylum Pseudomonadota; class Gammaproteobacteria; order Moraxellales; family Moraxellaceae; genus Acinetobacter; species Acinetobacter sp. 148. The sequence continues at coordinate 130,984 of NZ_JAVIMT010000090.1, forward strand.
TCTAAAGGCAATCGCCTCATCTAAGACATCTACAGAAATTTCTTGGGTTTTAGAAATTTTTTCGACTGCTTGAGTAAGCTTTTGAATTTCAAAAATAAGATTTGAAATTGTCTGACTTAATTCCATGAGCTCGACCTTTAAAAATGCATGAAAGAGAAATTGAACAATTAAACATGGGATGATAGTATCACCGTATGTTTAAGCTTACTAGTACCAATTTTAATGATTGAGCAAATTCAAAAAAGATCACTGGTCGATGAAGTGATTCATGTCATACGTCAGAATATTAAAAATGATATTTGGAAAGTAGATGAGAAAATTCCGACTGAACCTGAGCTTGTTCAAGGTTTGGGTGTGGGCCGAAATACCATTCGAGAAGCAATTAAAATTTTAGAATATTTAGGTGTTTTAGAAGTCAAACAAGGGCTGGGTACTTTTGTACGCACGAAAAATGACTTTTCGATTGTGATTAATTCAATTCATCATTCTGATTTATATGAACACGTAGAAGTAAGATGTTTATTAGAAATCGAAATTGCTAAATTAGCTGCTAGACATAGCACACCTGAAGATATGCGCGATGTTATAGCGTGTTTAGAACATAGAGCAGCAACAAATCAACAAGATGTTACTAACTTCATGTTAAGTGATAAGAAACTACATTTGGCAATTGCCAAGGCGACTCATAATAAAGCTTTACAGGCAACTTATGAGTATTTCTTAAACTCAAGCTATCAATACACCTTAGAGCTAGTGACTAATAAAAATTTACCTGACCCAAACCAGCAAATACATAGTGAACTTGTTCAAGCTATTCAACACAAGTCTGAGTCAGAAGCCATGCGAATTGCGGAGTCTATGTTGGCGCCCATATTACGTTCGCTAGATTCAATTAAAGCTGACTTTGTCCAAAACCACTAAATAGCTAGATCAAATACTATGAGTTTTATGATTGTTTCGAACAACTTTGCTGTTCCTTACTATTTAAATGTGAGGAAAGAAAAGGGAATGACAGCTTATTATTGGGCAACTCATCAATCTCAGTTAGCTCTATTTGACTCTTACGAATTGGCTTATCGCTTTTACTTTCCATCTCGACATATTTTGATTCGAAGTGAAATTAAAGCTTTCGCTCAGTAATATAATAATTGAGTACAACACCACCATATATTAAAAACATAGGAGAACTGGCTCCTATGTTTTAAAATTTATGGTTCACTGACTAATCTTAGTATATTTTTTAACAGTATACTTCTTAAAAATTCTTTATAACTTTCATCTGTATTTTTGTTCGAATGCTGAACTAAATATCCATTAAGTTGAGTGATTATAATAATGGCTCTTTCTTTATATTCTTCTGAAGATATTTTATTATGAATAGGAAGGATGATTTTATATATAAGTTCGAGGTTATACTTTTGTATGATTGACAAAGCTTCATATACATAGGGTAAGTGATCTGAAATAGAGAAAAACTCTTTAAATGCATTTGTAATGATCGGTTGCTCTATTTCATAAATTATATTAGTGATAATATTCATAAACCGAATTAAAGGTGGTTCATTTGCATTCAAATTAATTAAAATTTCAATACGCTGTATATAGTCACAAATTAATTTATTAAGTAAAGCTTTTAATAAAATATCTTTATTTTGAAAATAATGTTGCAAAGTACTTAAACTAATATTTGATTGAGTTGCAACTCCTCTCATACTAAATCCGGAATAACCTTTAGTAAGAAAAACTATTTCAGCATTTCTTAAGATCTGCTTTATTCTTTCTTGCCCTTTTAGAGTGGTAAAGGACTTCTTTATTTGCATAGTATCAAAGGTATCAATTTTGATCATTATCCAGCCTGTAAGTACTATTTAAAAAAAGGCATTCTAAACCATGAAATTAAAAAAATATAAATAAAATATTTAAATTCTATTAAACTAAAATTAGGTCGAACGACCTATATTTTTTTAATCTAGGTCATTCGACCTAATTAATGGTTAAAAAATGGGTCAAATGACTTATTTTTATTTCTTTAGGTAGGGTTAAAATAGGTCATGTTACCTATTTTAATAAAAACAAATAATACTTGTTTTTGTTGTGTGTATAAATAATTGTATTTGAATAATTATTTAAAAAATATGATCGTTAAAAAGATAATTTCTTTTTCTAATTTTTAGCCATTTTAATAAAGTAGGGGTGGGTATTTAATTGGGAGTTTTTGTAAGATTAAAAAAATTGATTTTAAATAACTCAACATAGTCTTTTTGTAATATGTGTATACAAGTTAAATAATTGTTATTAAATTGTGAAGAGAATCACACAATAGTAAAAGGTAGTTTGTTTTATATATAAAACAGATTAGCCATATTTTATTTGTCGAGTTTGATTCATTTTGTTCTACAAATCTAATCATTATATATGTAGGTTATGAATATGAAAAACATTCAGAAATCACTTCTTGCAGCATTAATAGTTGCTGGTTATGCGGTAAATACTCAAGCAGCTGTTACTGGACAGGTTGACGTTAAATTAAATATCTCAACAGGCTGTACTGTAGGTGGTAGTCAAACTGAAGGAAATATGAACAAGTTTGGTACTTTAGATTTTGGTAAAACTTCCGGTACTTGGAACAACGTGTTAACTGCTGAAGTTGCTTCAGCAGCAACAGGTGGCAATATTTCTGTGACTTGTGATGGAACAGATCCTGTTGATTTTACAGTCGCAATTGACGGTGGTGAACGTACAGACCGTACTTTAAAAAATACTGCTTCTGCTGATGTAGTTGCATATAACGTTTATCGCGATGCTGCACGTACAAACCTTTATGTTGTAAACCAACCACAACAGTTCACTACAGTAAGTGGCCAAGCTACTGCCGTACCAATTTTCGGTGCAATTGCTCCAAATACAGGTACACCAAAAGCGCAAGGCGATTATAAAGATACTCTATTAGTCACTGTAAATTTCTAAATATAAAAAAGAAATAATTAATTGAGTAGCAGGTTTGCTCAAATATGAGTAGACCTGTTTTAAATGGAGGGAAGATGATATTCAATCGTGGTTCGGCATTTATAATTTCTTATTTTATAATTTCTTTAGTAAATGCGGGTGAAATCGGAGCTAAATTAACTAGTCAAATTGAATTATTGCCTTCTTGTTCTGTTAATAATAATGTTGTAGAAAATAATGCAGCAAATTTAAATTTTGGAACTATAGATTTTGGTGAAGCTACCACAGCTTTTAAAGGGATTTTAGAAGCTAGTTTAGTTAATAATGGTAATTCAGGTTTTCAGATCGAGTGTGCAGGTATTTCAACTGTAAAAATAATATTTGGAGCAGGAAATAATGATAGTAATATTCCATCTTCATTTTCACAAAATTATTATCATGCTTTAAGTAATGGTAGAGATTTTATTGCTTATAACTTGCTCTATGGTTTAAATAAACAAGTCATTAAAGCAAATGAAGCTTTTATTCTTAATGATATGAATAATAAAAAGAATATCGATATTTTTGGTCAAGCAACCCATGATGGTGGTCGTATATCTAAGGGTGAATATAAAGATATAGTACCAATTACGATTGAGTTTTAAGAAAAATGAAATACTTATATTTTAAAGCAATATTTTTGCTATCTATTAGTCAATTTATATATGCAGCAGATCCTCAGCTCAATTCAAGTTTTAAAGTACAAGCTAAAATTGAAAATGGCTGTTCAATAGATAATATTGAGCAAAACATGGATTTTGGTAAATACTCTGCTTTATCAAAAAATAAAGTAGTGACTAATATTATTAATAGCAAAGGTTCTTGGAATATCCGTTGTACGGAAAGTTTACCTGTAAGTATTTCTATAGATGGTGGTGAAAACCTTCAAAATAATACAAGACGTATGAAGAATGGTTCATCCACTAATTATTTATCTTACAAACTGTATAACTCTAGCAGTTTATCCAATGAATATATTGTAGGTAATAAATATTTATTGCCTGCTACAACACCTACAAACCGTCTAGCAAATTTTGAAATATATGGTGTCGTTGATTTAGAAAATAATAATGAACCCCATGCGGCCGGAATTTATAAAGATACTGTTTCAATAATGATTACATGGTGATTTGTATGAACAATTCTGCATTTATTAAAAATAGCATTTTAAAATCTTTTTTATTTGCAAGTACATTATCACTTGTTACACCTGTGATGGCACAAGCAACTTTTCTAATTTGGCCGATTTATCCAAAAATTGAACCCAATGAAAAGGCAACTGCGGTTTGGCTTCAAAATACGGGTAAGACCGATGCGATGGTGCAAATTCGGGTATTTAAATGGAATCAAGATGGCTTAAAAGATAACTATAGTGAGCAATCAGAAATTATACCAAGCCCGCCTGTAGCCAAAATTAAAGCAGGCGAGAAGCATATGCTTCGCTTAACCAAAAGCGCCAATTTGCCAGATGGGAAAGAGCAGTCATATCGTCTGATTGTAGATGAGTTACCGATTCGACTTTCTGATGGCAATGAGCAAGATGCTTCTAAAGTAAGTTTCCAAATGCGTTACTCAATTCCATTGTTTGCTTATGGGAAAGGAATTGGCAGTGGATTAACCGAAGAAAGTCAAAAACTTAATGCAAAAAATGCTTTAGCAAAACCGGTTTTACAGTGGTCAGTTCGCAACAATCAACAAGGCCAGTCTGAGCTATATCTTAAAAATAATGGTCAGAAGTTTGCGCGTCTTTCGGCACTGAAAACTTCAAAAACAGGTAATGATATCTCTTTAGGAAAGGCTGCTTTTGGCTATGTTTTATCAAATAGCACTGTAAAGTTCGCTATTGATCAGTCGACGGCACATGAGTTGTCAAAAACCTCTAAAATTTATGGTGTGGACAGTTCTGGTATTAAACAAGAATTGATCGAAATCACCAAAATGGAGGATCCATCATGATCCTTCGGCATAATAATTTATGCAAAAGTATTTTGCTGATTTTATTGTCGGGTGGATGTTTAAATATTCCAAATACTGTGTTTGCAGGCGATTTGCCTCCACCACCAAAAGACATTAATGAAATTAATCAACTTTTTAAACTGTACCTAGATTTGGTTGTGAACCAATATTCGGTCCAGCAAATTGTGCCCGTTATTGTGAAAAATGATGAGTACTTCATACAAAGAAAGAAGCTGATTGATGAATTAGAAATTAAGATCCCTCAAGAGTTATTAACAAACACTGACACATCTTTATCGAATCAAGATGTTTTGACCTTGGGGTTTAGTGGTGACGCGAGTGATTGGATATCTTTAGATAAATTAAAAGATGTAAGTTATGAATATCAATCTTCGAACCAATACTTTAAGCTCAATTTTCCGCCCGCTTGGATGCCCACTCAAGTTTTGGGTAAAGACTCATGGTATAAGCCGGAAGTTGCTCAGTCTGGTATAGGGCTGCTCAATAACTATGATTTTTATACATATAGACCCTATCAAGGCGGTTCAACCAGTAGTTTATTTACTGAGCAGCGTTTTTTCTCTCCGTTAGGGGTCATTAAAAACTCTGGTGTCTATGTCAAAAACCAATACAAAAATAAAGGTAACGCCGAGTCTGTAGATAATGATGGCTATCGTCGTTATGACACATCTTGGCAGTTTGATAACCAAAAGAATGCTACATCTTTTTTACTGGGTGACATTATTACCGGTAGTAAAACGACGTGGGGAAGTTCTGTTCGACTAGGCGGTTTTCAGGTACAGAGAAACTATTCAACCCGACCAGATTTAATTACCTATCCATTGCCACAATTTATTGGGCAAGCTGCGTTGCCAAGTACGGTCGATTTAATTATTAATGGGCAAAAGACCAGCTCAACAGAAGTACAGTCTGGACCGTTTATTTTAAATAATGTTCCTTTTATTAACGGTAAAGGGGAAGCCGTTGTGGTCACGACCGATGCAGTCGGGCGTCAAGTCACAACAGCGGTCCCATTTTATATTTCTAATACTTTGCTCAAGCCCGGCTTATTTGATTACTCATTGTCTTTAGGAAAAATCCGTGAAGACTACGGACTTAAGAATTTTTCTTATGGAAAATTTGCAAGTGCAGCCGATGCCCGTTATGGGGTAAATGACTGGCTGACTGTAGAAGGACGCACCGAGCTTTCTTCAGATTTACAGTTATTGGGTGCTGGGTCTGTACTCAAGCTTGCAAATTTAGGTGTGCTGAGTGCCTCTTTTAGCCAAAGTAAAGCCGACAAATCTATGTCTGAAGATCGAACGAAAGACTTGGAAGGTAATCAATATACAGTTGGATACAGCTATAACCGTAATCGGTTTGGTTTTAGCATTAACCATAACCAACGTGATGATGAATATACTGACCTTTCACGGCTGCAATATAGCAATTTAATTTCAGTAAATAGCAATAAAAGCTTAACGGCCAATACTTATTTTGCGACCAAAAACTCAGGAACTTTTGGCGTTGGTTATATCAATACCAAGGCGAATGACTTTAAAAATCGCTTCTTAAACTTGTCTTGGGCGCCTGTTTTACCGACTTATATGAATGGCGTGACTGTTTCATTAAGTGCCAACCGTGATTTCATCGAAAAAGAATGGAGTGCTGCATTTCAGCTTTCGATACCTCTGTTTCAGCGAAACGCGACTGTTAACTCAGGTTATGCATTTAATAAGCAGGGCGATACTGGCTATGTTAACTTCAACCGCTCTGTTCCGTCTGAAGGTGGTTTTGGTGTCGATTTAACCCGTCGCTTTAATGAAAATAGTGAAGATTTAAATCAGGCACGCGTCAATTACCGCAACAGTTATATTAATACTGACTTTGGTCTGTCTGGAAACCATGACTATAACTACTGGTTTGGCCTATCCGGATCTCTCATTTATATGGCAGGAGATTTATTTGCCTCAAACCGATTAGGTGAGTCTTTTGCATTGATCGATACAAACCAAGTACCTGATGTTCTGGTCAGATATGAAAACAGTTTAATTGGCCGCAGTAATAAAAAAGGCCATATTTTTGTGCCATCGGTCACGCCTTACTATTCGGGTAAATACAGCGTAGACCCAATTGACTTACCTTCAAACTTTACAATCACACAAGTTGAACAACGGATAGCGGCTAAACGCGGTTCGGGCGTTGTGATTAAGTTCCCTGTTCATCAGTCTATTTCTGCCAATGTCTATTTGACTCAGGCAGATGGCAAACCTGTGCCGGTAGGGGCTGTAGTACATAGAGCTGATCAAGAGTCTTCTTATGTGGGAATGGATGGCATTGTCTATTTAGAAAATTTAAAACCGAATAACACCGTAACGGTTCAGCGTTCGGACCAAAGTATTTGTAAAGCAGATTTTTCTGTAGATGTAGAACAAGCCAAGCAGCAGATTGTGGTGGTTAAACCTGTTACTTGTCACGAGGTATCTTTGCCATGAATATAAAAACAAAAAAATTACTCAGACATTTATGTATGTTTTCTGGACTGATGTTGACGGGAAATTTGGCTCATGCTGCATGTAGCGTGAGCGCTTCAGGTACATCCTCTATTTCGGTCCCGTCTATTTACTTAATGGAAAACGGTGAAAACTCATCACAGTTTAATTCGGGTTTGTCATGTACGGGTTTTAGCTTGGCTTTGGCGAACATGACCTATTTAAAATATCGGGTTGAGCAAATGTCAAATTCATTTACCAATGCTCAGACCGGAGAAAAACTTAACGCCATTATTTTAGACAGTAACAATGAAATCATTAGCTTAGGTCAAGAAAAAGACATGAGTAGCTTTACGCTGGTCAATCTTTTTAGTGGGCCTGATGGCAATTTACCTTTCTACATACGGCTTCCGGCTGGGCAAAGTGTATCGCCGGGTGTTTATCAAGCCGACTCACCGTTAAAAGTAAAATGGTTCTATTCTGTGCCCGCAGTCGCGATTGTGGGAATCGGGGTGTTCTTTGAGAGTCCTGGGTTTAGACGCGGTGCATTGGGTATTGGTTTTAACTGGGGAAGTGGGGCAGACTCGCTTGGTTCACTCTCAATTACCGTACTTCCAGACTGCCGAATTTTAGCTCAAGACGTAAACTTTGGTACGGCGGCGTTTGCTTCCAAGCTTGAACCTGTTCAGTCGTCTATGGGAATACGTTGCTCTGTAAATACACCATATTATGTGAGTTTAAATAATGGACTTTCCCCGCAAAACGGCAACCAGCGAGCTATGAAGTCACAAACGGGAAATACATATTTAAAATACGATATTTTCAAGAACTCATCGAATGACAGATGGGGAAGCGGTAACGAGCGTTGGTCGAGTTTAAATGCAACGATTAACCCGGGGGTACATAACGGGGTAACTCAGCAGAACTATGTGTTTACTACAAAAATTGTTGATGAAAACGCAGATACAGTACCAGCGGGAACTTATCAAGATACGGTCACGGTACAAGTCGAGTTTTAAAAGCTGTTTTATATAGAAGATAAAAAGCTCAGTTCATGGGCTTTTATCTTTAACCAAACTATTCAATTTCTAACTGATCATCATCTTTGGTAATTTTAATTTTTATCTTTTTATATTTCCGCTTATTTGGATCTAGCGCCGAGTTTATTACTTCATCGGCAAAAGGCGGGCACTGCATGAGTTTTGCATAAGCTCTATAGCCGATGCGTATTCGACTAGGCGGGCAATCGGTTCTTTTTGAATAGTATTCAATGAGTGAGTTCAGTTCTTGTAATAAAGTTTGCTGTTCCATCATACATACTTAACAATTAGATAACTCAAGCATAATAGATTTAAACCTTTTGCTGTGTAGCTGTTTATCATAAGCACCCATCAAAATTGTGATGGAGTTCTCTAAAATAACTTATATATGTATTAAGTTTGTTTTGGGGTAGGCTGAGGCGTTTTTTTAATTGAATTGTCACAATGGAAAGCTAAGTTAGACCTATAACAAAAACGAATGAAGATTGTTGCGAACAATAAAACCAAGAAGCAATTTTCAACTAAAGCTGGTCTGCTGTAATTAAGCTAATTCGAAAGAATTGGCTTTTTTATTTATTAAATATTATTCCTAATAATAGATTTACTAAGTTAATTCTTTTTTACTATCAAATTGAATGAAAAATATATTAAAAGAATAGCGACATTTAAGTCGCTACTCTTATAAAAAACGTTGCTTTACTCATGCTATATCAGGGTGTTTATCAGCAAGTTTTTGACGTTTTTGTTGAAGCTCCTGAATTTTCTGATCAATATTTTCAATTTTCTGTTCAATAGTTTCATGAAACTCTTCAAGTAACTCTTGTGCTTCCTCTATATTGTGAGCAATAGGCACGCCCCCGATTAAAGGCTTATTGGCTGTTTCCTTTAAATACATTGCAGTAGCAATACCTACCACCCCGCAAATCATCAAGTAATAAGCTGGAACCATCAGATTATGGGTAGTTTCAACTAGAGTTGCGGTAAGAGTTGGGGTTAAACCAGCAATAACCACTGAGAAATTAAAGGCAATACCTAAAGCGCTATAACGGATTTCAGTTGGAAATAGGGCAGGTAAAGTTGATGCCATCACTCCGATAGACATATTGAGAGATAAAGCAAGAATAAGTAAGCCTATAAAAATTTGATAATTTACTCCAGAGTTAAGTAATACAAAGGCAGGATAGGACAAGAAAATAAGAGAAAAGCTTCCAATAAAAATAAATGGGCGACGTCCGAACTTATCACTCAAATAACCAATCACAGGTTGTACAAATAACATGCCAACCATAACCGCAATGATAATAAGTGCACCATGTGCTTCTGAATAGCCTAAGTTATGCGAAAAATAGCTTGGTAAATAAGTTAGCAACATGTAGTAAGTAACGTTAGTGCTGATTACGAGGCCAATGCACACCAATAAACTACGCTTATGTTTAACAAAAATTTCTTTGAAACTAAATTTTTGAGGTTTGCTTTTTTGTGCTTGTTGCTCTGAATGCTGTTGATATACAGGGGTTTCTTCAAGGCGGTTTCGTAAATATAAACCGATTATGCCCAGTGGTAGAGCGAGAAAGAATGGAATACGCCAACCCCACTCGGCAAAACGTGCCTCACCCACGGCGTGTGTGATCAAGGCGACAGTTGCAGCCCCAAGTACAAAGCCGGCTATCGATCCAAAATCAAGCCAGCTTCCCATAAAGCCACGTTTTCGGTCTGGAGAATATTCAGCTACAAAAATCGCAGCACCTGAGTATTCACCACCAATGGAGAAGCCTTGTACAATTTTTACGATGAGTAAAAGAATAGGTGCCCATAAACCGATTGTTTCATAAGATGGAATAAGGCCAATACCAAAGGTACTGATGGACATAATAATGACAGTAATGGCCAGAACTTTTTGACGTCCGTATTTGTCACCTAAATGTCCAAAGAAAAGACCACCTAATGGACGGAAAATAAAAGGTACTGAAAATGTAGCAAGCGCGGCAATCATTTGCACGCTTGGTGAAGCATCTGGGAAAAATACTTTACCGAGAACGTATGCCACATAACCATAAACTCCGAAATCAAACCATTCAATTGCATTACCTAATGCAGCTGCAGTAATCGCTTTTTTGGTTTTTTCGTTCTCGATGATATTGATATCATCAATCTCAATAGGTTTTACTTGTTTTTCAGATGTGCGCATATCTAGCCTAAGAATTGAATCTCAGTATTTAAAGTGAAAATATACGGTTTTAAATACTGAATTAAAAAATTGCAGAATAAAGAGACAGAATAACGATGAGTTACTCAAGAAAAGGGAATTAAGAGGTGTTCTCTTAATGATCAATAAGATAGCAAAAGAGAACTAATTATTTGTTTATGTTAGAGTTTTAAATTGTGGAGAAATTGTATGGATAAAGTTACATAAGTTTACTTAGTGGTAAAACTGAATTATGGAGTAAGAAAATCATATAAAAATTGATAAAAGACATTAGATTAGCATAAAAGTTAAGCGCTACTTTTTGAGCTTAAAAGGCCAAGTTTTTTTACTTTTCATATACAAAAACTGAACTTGCCTTATATCAGGTTTTCATTAATCAAACTTCGTTGCTTCAGGGATTGACTCTAAATAATCAAAAAATTGTTGAATCTGTTCTTCAGTTACACGTGCTGTAGAAATCGGGGGTAATTCATCTCTACTAAAGAAGCCAACTTCTGGTGTTTCAATACTTGGGGTAAGCTCGCCATCAATAATTTCGCACCAGAAAAATGCCTTATACACATGTAAAAACATTGGAGGATGAGGGTGCTTGGTTCTATCAGTTAAGGCTAATAATTTAATGGCTTTAACCCGCAATCCTGTCTCTTCTAAAACTTCTTTTTCTGCATTTTCCGATGCTGAGTAGCCTACATCAGCCCAACCACCGGGAACAGACCAGCGTCCATCGCCAATTTCTTTTGCTAATAACAATTTATTTTCTTTAAACACAACTGCTCTAACATCTAGTTTGGGAGTCGCATAACCCACATCTTGAAGAACATTATTAATAAAATTTTCTGTATTAATTTCTTTTAGTTCTAATAGATGTTCAATATGCCCTAAAAGTTGCTCATAACGTTCTTTATCATAAACATCTTTTGAATAATGTAAGCCTGTTTGAGCAATACCAGTAATTTTATTTAGAATTTCTAACCACTTAACTGAATCATTCATTAGAGCGGGTGCCTTTAATTTATATCTTTTGCATATATTAAGGCATACTCATGCTAAGGAATATAAAACAGTTGTTAATTGAAATTTCTCGTCATGATAGAAAAGTTGTTTTATGACTAATATGTTTAATTAAACTTATTCATTATATAAATTTGATTTAATCATGAGGGGTAATCCAAGGTCATATAATAAGTCTGTTCGCGAACTCGGAACATTTTTTCTCTCTAAATTAATAAGTTTAATAAATTCTTTATTAAATTGATTTCTAGGATATTTTTCTAAAATTTCATTTCTAAAAGATAAGGGGAGCTTATATTGGTTGTCACTAATTACATCACAAGAAGCACCTTGCTGTAATAGAATAACTTCAGGTGGATCAGAATCCTCTATATATCCATTCATGTGTAGACATATAGCATCTTTAATCACTTCGCTTTTCTTGTCATCAAAGTTATATTCTTTCGCCTTTTGCTCAAATTGTTTAGCGCTTTCATATGTAAAACATTGACAGCCTTTACTATGTATATGTTGCTCAGTTAGACCAATATCATGAAAAAGTGAAGCTAATAAGAGTGACTCAGGGTCAAACTGCCGGTTTTGTAAATTACCTAGGGCGGCTCCCCAGAAGTATGTTCGCCATGAATGATTGTAAATAGATATACTCGCTTTTGATTCTAGTTCCTCAAGGGCAATTTTAATCATTTGAGTATCTGGTACTACAATTTGCCCTATATCAAAATCGTTACCAGTTTGAAATCGATAATAATTTATTTTTATAGAACTCAGGATACTAGGCATCATAATTTTTTGAATTAATTTAATTTTTTCTTTGAAGCTGAGCTGACCATTTGTAGCTTGCATCCATTGATATGAACCAATTCTTATATTTTTCATTATTAGATCTCATTTTAGAGTAATTGCTCCAAAATATTGCCATAGCTGTTATTTTGCAAGTTGTATCTTTTATGAAGCCAATAGCCATTTGATTAATATGATTTTTATAGAATTAAAAGCTAACAGGAATTTCATAGGTTACAAGTTCGTATTTGGGGCCAGTAAACTTTGAAACTACTTTGCCCCCTAAAGATTCAGCAATTTTGCGACTTGGGTAGTTTTCTTCTGCGACGGGATAAACAAAAAAGTCCGGCTTAACAAAGTCAATTGCCCATTTTGCTACTGCTGTTACAGCTTCTCTACCATAGCCATGATGGTGATAGTCTTCGCGTATCTATATGCCTAACTCTGGGTTACTGGTTTGCATACGATGTAGACCAACAAGGCCTATAAATACTTGAGAAGATGTCGCTCTAATAACAAAAATAATTTCAGTGCCAAGAGCAAAGTTCTTTAGCCAATTACTCCAAGTTTGATCGAATTCATGCCTTGGTTGAGGATCCCAAGCCATATAGCGTGTGAGCGTAGGGGTAATACAGTTATAAGTTTCATCTGCATCATTTGCAGTAAATGGTTTTAGGGTAAGCCTTTGAGTAGAGAGCGTTACTATATTTAAAGTCATAATTATCCTTGTATAAATGAATTAAATTGTTATCAAAATATATTATTCATATTAGAGTTAAATAATAAGAAACTCTTACCAATAATAACTATAAAAGTTTTAGTCTTAAATGTTAAAAATAAAGTCCACATTCATGAGTTATCCATAAAATATGCTTAAACCTACTGATGGTATAATTTATTGATATAGACAAAGATAGGAGAAAATATTGTCTTACGCATGTCCATGCTGTGGTTATCTTACATTTGATGACTTACCCTATGGTTCTTTTGAAATCTGTGCAGTTTGTTTTTGGGAAGATGACAATGTTCAGAATGAAGATCCTGATTACATGGGAGGAGCAAATGGTATTAGCTTAAATATGGCTAAGCAAAATTTTCAATTATTTGGAGCAATAAAAAAAGAATTTATACCATATACTCGTAAACCACTTGAAGAAGAAATCTGCAGATAAATAAATATATTCATATAAATGGGATGGAATATACTTACATATTTACATCTCCAGTAATGAGCTTTTATTAATTTATTATTTATGAAATTAATATCTATGTAATTAATTGAATTTTGATTATTTTATAAAATTTGAATCAATTTATTTGAAATCCTTAAAGAAGAAATAATAGCCATTTCGTCTTATGTCAGTGTTTTATAAACCCCAAATGAACAATAAATTTTAATTATTTATCCTTACTTTTTAATGATCTATTTTAAAACAAATGTCATTTTGTGTGCTTGACTGTAATAGGGCAGAGCACTATCCTTTGCCTGCTGGTCACATTACCAGTCAGCTTTTGACAGAGCTGGTACAAAAGGCGCACAACAACGTATTATTTCGTTTTGTGCGTACTCCTAAGTCACGCCTTTATGGTGAGGCTAGGAGGGGCACGCTTGCGTGCGCTGGTTTCCTTTTGTACCAGTCTGTCAACCCTTCTAGTCTTGCCACCATTATTTGACAGTAATTGGTAAGACTCTTTTAAATCAAAAGGAGTCCGCACATGCGTACTATTTCTTATTTATTGGCCTTTGCCAAATTCTCTCTATTTATACCGCCTAAACAGTCATTAAAACGGCTCACTAGACCGTAGGTTTTCTACGCCTTAAGAATCGTTACGACTCAAAATCATAGCAACAATAAACCCGAGATAAGCGAGCACACCATTTTGTGCGGTTTTCGCATGCCTGTATTTAGCACTCATTTTAAGAGTGACGGCATTTTTATCTCTTTTTACATACAACAAAAAATTATTTTAAGCGGTATACATGAAAAATTTAATCACTTCATTTAGAGCATTACACGTGCTCCACATAGCATCGGATTTATTTAAACAATACGGGTTTCATAAGGTTGGGGTAGACCGAATTATTAGTGAAACTAAAATTTCCAAAGCTACTTTTTATAACTACTTTCATTCAAAAGAACGTCTGATTGAAATGTGCCTTCTACTTCAAAAAGACACATTAATGGAAAAAGTAAGAGTGGAGATAGAAACGACTCACTATTCAACTTTCGCTCATAAACTCAGGCAAATCTATCACTTACATGCCAATTTAAAGAGCGCTTATTATCTGTTGTTTAAAGCAATTTTTGAAATTAAAACGAGTTATCCTACAGCTTACCAAACGGCAAGACGCTATAGACGATGGATTAAAAATGAAATTTTCTGCCTGCTTATGGAAACTAAAAAAGCCGTTTCATATGCCGAAGCGGAAATTTTTATATTTATGATAGATGGGGCAATTTTAGGACTTTTGACTTCAGATAGCGTTGAAGAACAAACCAAGTTGTTAGATTACTTTTTAGTGAGGGTTAACTAAATTTATTGAGCTAAAGAATCAGTATTTTAGAATGAATTAACTATCTTTTTATTTTGAAATAATGATTTCTTAATTAAAAATTAACATGATTAATCTTTTATTTTATTGTTCTAGATTTTAAAAAGGACAAGTTATTTAGACTGAAAACTCACCAAATACTAAGAAAGAGTGAGTTTATAAAATCTGAAATAAAAATAGATGAAGACTTAACAATATAAATTTTTGGAGAAATTCGTGGATGATCATCATTTAAAAAGAAAAGTCGGCACGCTTGAAATGGTCGTAGCCATGCTGCTTTCAGGGAGTATTGGTCTATTTGTGATTAAGTCAGGTCAATCACCCGTTAATATTGTATTTTTCCGTTGCCTTATTTCAGCGCTATGTTTATTACCGATTTGTTACTTCTATGGTCATTTTAGAAAAGTATACTTCGGTAAAAAAGAACTGTTTTTAATGGTGACTTCGGGCCTTCTAATTATTTTTAACTGGGTTCTATTGTTTGCCGCTTTTCCTAAAACTTCTATTTCTTTAGCGACGATTGTTTATCACGTGAACCCGTTTGTCATTTTATTTTTAGGGGCTTTGGTCTTTCACGAAAAGCTCAATAAAAATGATGTGCTATGGACCATCGTTGCTTTTATAGGGCTAATCGTGATTATAGGCTTAGGCAGTGCTTCGGTGAACTCTAATGAGTTAGTCGGCTTGGGGCTGGTTCTTATTGCCACAACACTTTATTCAATATCGGTATTAATCACTAAAAAATTAAGTAATACACCGCCTTTATTAATTGTATTTATACAAACTCTGAGCGGGGCGATTGTCATGGCTCCTTTTATTTCGGTTTTTGAAAACCCGCCGATCGGTCAACAATGGCTGTTTGTGGTCGGATTGGGAGTTTTGCATACCGCATTTCTCTACTATTTAATGTATTCGGCAATTAAGAAAATACCTTTAAATAATATTGCGATCTTATCTTTTATTTATCCAATATCGACCATAGTGATTGATTATTTCTTCTTTGATCATGTGTTGACGAGTACTCAAGTTTTAGGTGCAGGTTTAATTTTATTAGGCGTATTGGGTGTGAAGTTGCATTGGAATATTTTTGCGTTGAAGAGCGCCTAATTTTATTCAAATACAATATCCATTTAATTTTAAACGTGTTAAAAGCTCCTTTGAGAAAAGGGGCTTTTAGTTCTTTTTCTTTTATTTAATAAAATAATTCATTGATACAGTCACTAATTTTTTCTTGAAGAAATGAGATTAGTTTGGCACATTGCTTATAAATACTATTTTAGGCAAGCGTTATAGTAAGCAATTATTAGCAGAGTAAAACGATAAATCTTAGAGTATAACTATGAAGCTTAAAGAATTAGCAGGATGTGAGGAGTGCGATACCGTCTATCGTAGAGTCCCGCTTGCTTACGGAAAAAGAGCTTATTGTGTCTGCTGTGGTGCAGAGCTTTATCGGCATACCAAGCCTTTTACTACATTGTTAGCTCTAATTTTAACGGCCCTCATTGTATTTGTTATTGCCAATAGCTTTCCCATTGTCAAAATTGAACTGCAAGGCAACATATCCGAAACCACTTTACTGGGCGCCGTGTGGGTAATGTTTCATTACGATCGGGCATTTGTCGGTGTTCTTATTTTAATTACTACATTCATTGTGCCACTTACGTATTTGTTATTGCTGGGCTATGTACTCGGTACGGTCAGTATATTAAAGAAACGCCCCCAATTTTTAGTCGGTGCCTTGCGAACACTTTATTTTATGAGAGTGTGGGGAATGGTTGAGGTGTTCCTGATTGGAATTCTGGTCACGCTTGTAAAGCTAATGGGCATGGTTCTTGTTATTCCGGAAATTGCTCTATGGGCATTTGCGGTCTTGAGCCTATTAATGGTTTATATTACTTCCGTAAAGGTGAGTGATATATGGAATGAAATTGATAGGTCACAGCCATGGCAAAAATAAAAAATGTGACTCCTGAAAAAATCACAAATACCAATATGATTTTAAAACAATATCCAAGAGCCAAAGATCTTTCACTGATATTGTGTCATTGCTGTGGCTTATTGAATTCTTCAAAAGTAAATAAAGCTGAGGCTCATAAAAACCAAATTCTCCGCTGTGTTAGATGCCATAGCGTTTTGCACGAGCGTAAGCCGGGAAGTTTAAACCGTACCTTCGCTTTAGTGGTGGCTGCGACCATTCTCTATATTCCTGCAAATGTCCTTCCTATGACCGTAACTGACTCTCTTTTGGGCCGTCAGCAAGATACCATCATGAGTGGAGTAATTTACTTTTGGCAAAGTGGAGACTATTTGGTGTCGGTGGTCATTTTTATGGCGAGTATTTTTATTCCGATGCTAAAGCTTCTTATTTTGTATTTCCTGTTGTTGGTTGTATATATACAGTCATCCGCGGCGTGGAAGTTTGCACCGGAGCAATGCATTAAACTCTACCGCATTGTTGAATTTGTAGGGCGCTGGTCCATGATTGATGTGTTTGTGGTAGCCTTACTTACCGCTCTTATTCAAATTCAATCACTTGCAACTATTTTAGCGGGACCGGGTTCAATTGCTTTTGGTGCGGTTGTGGTTTTAACCATGTTTGCATCTTTAAGTTTTGACCCACGTATTATTTGGGATAATTTTTATGCATCTCAAAATACAAATAAACCAAACCGTGTTTCTTCGGAAAAAAACACAATTATTCAGGCAGAACACTCGCCTTTGAATAATGATTCCATTAATCCCAGTCAATAAAAGAACAATGAGTATGTCTGAAAACAAAACAACCAGTGAGACCTCAGATCATCATGAAACAGATGTTGAACTGGAAAACATGAATGATTTACCAGAACCCCAAGAAAAGAAAAATCGGTGGAAGCCTCTACTAATCTGGATTATTCCACTTATTGCGCTGCTGATTGCGCTTTCTTTGGCGGTGAAAGCATTACTTTCTAATGGACCAACCATTGAAGTATCTTTTCGTACCGCCGAAGGTTTAGTCGCAGGTAAAACAACAGTACGCTATAAGCAGGTAGACATTGGGGTGGTACGGCAAATCGATCTTGCAGAAGACCGATCTCACATTATTGCGCGCATTGATTTACGTAAGGATGCAAGCAATTTCGCTGCTCAAGATTCACGGTTCTGGGTAGTGCGTCCACGGATTGGGACAAGTGGGGTTTCAGGCATCGACACTTTATTGTCGGGTTCATATATTGAAGTGGATGGCGGGAAATCACCCGAGAAAAAACTTGAATTCACAGGTCTGGAAATACCGCCAGTGATTACCTCCGATGTGCCGGGCAAAGAGTTTTTCTTGAAAGCCGATGATTTGGGATCTTTAGATATTGGTTCGCCAATTTATTACCGAAGAATTAACGTAGGACAAATTACAGCTTATAAGCTATCTGATGACGGTAAAAGCGTAGAACTTCAGACGTTTATTCGTGCGCCGTACGATAAATTTGTAACGACTGACACACGTTTCTGGCAGGCAAGTGGTATTGATGTGACGTTAAATGCTTCAGGCTTTAACTTAGATACTCAATCGCTTGCAAGTATTGTTGCTGGTGGTATTGCGTTTGGTTTCCCTGAAAACTCAAATGCGACTGTCGCTGCTAACAAGAGCCGTTTTAATCTTTGGGACTCAAAAGCTGAAGCATTAAAAGAGCCGGATGGTCTACCACGTGGCGTGATTATGTACTTTGATCACTCATTACGTGGTTTGGCTGTGGGGGCGCCAATTGACTTCATGGGAATTGAAATTGGTAGCATTAAATCAATTAATGCAGAGTTTTATAACAACTATAAGCAGATTCGCATGCGTGTTGAGGCAGTGATTTATCCTTCACGCGTTGAAAACGGCCAAGCACTTAATCCAAACAGCGACATTTTCAAAGATTTTGTTGAGCATGGATGGCGTGCCCAAATGAGAACCGGCAACCTCTTAACGGGTCAAAACTATATTGCTTTAGATAAGTTCCCTAAAGCAAAACCTGCCACTCTACAAATCTTGAATGATGGCCGTGTAGTAATTCCAACCACTGCAACGGAGTTAAGCGGTTTACAGGCACAGGTTTCCCAAATTGCTGATAAATTAACGAAATTCCCACTAGTCGAAATTGGGCAGGATGTTCGCAAAACGCTTAAGAATATGAATACAGCCATTGAGTCTACCGACAAGCTGGTTAAACAGTTAGATGGTAAAGTTGCTCCTGGTTTACAAGCAACCTTAGACGATGTTCGTAAAACTGTAAGATCTTCCGAGTCTATTTTGTCGAGCGATGCGCCGTTACAACAAGATGTACGTAAAGCACTACAACAAATGACTCGTGCGGCTGCATCATTACAGTTAATGGCAGACTATATTGAACAACATCCTGAATCTATTATTCGTGGTAAGAGACCAGAGGCCAACGATGAAAAATAAAAAGAACCGATCATTGCAACACTCTAAAGTAGCCAAATGGCTGCTTGGGAGTGGAGTGCTTTTGGCAGCGATAGCCATGACAGCATGTTCTAGTTCACCAACACCAAACTATTATACGCTTACACCTAAAGTGACTCCGGTCTCGAACTCGACTGTGCAGGTGATTGAGGTCTTGCCGGTCGGGATTCCAGATCGCTTAGACCGTGCGCCACTGGTGCTACAAGACAGTAATGGTAAGTCGACTGTACTTGATAATGAGCGCTGGACATCGACTTTGGGTACACAGCTACGCGATACCTTATCGGCTGGTTTGCAACAAAAACTTGGAGCAATTGACAGTTATAGCAGTGGGCTTTCTGGAAACAATCAGCCTCTATATCGAGTTTCTACTGACTTTTCTCATTTTGATATTGTAGATAATAGCAATATCAACGTTGCCGTATCTTGGGTAGTGAAGCGCCAAGTACCGCCCACTCAACTAGAGTCAACGAATCCTAAAGTAATCTCGAATAGAGGAGCGCAGCTCAATTGTAGAATTGCGTTTAAACAGCCGATTGATCAAAAAGCTAAAAAAATGGAAGCAATTGTAGGTGCTTCAAATGAAGCGATGAGCCAAATTATTAATACCATCTCTTCTTCAATTGTGGCGCTAGATTCAAATAAAAAATCGATTATTAGCAATGGTGTCTGTTCGTAAAACGCATCGTTTTTAATCAACCCCTTTATTTGTACAACAGATAAAGGGGGTTTTTATTTTAGTTGCCTCTATAGGTTGAATAACCGTAAGGGCTAAGTAGTAACGGAATATGGTAGTGATTTACGCTTCCATCGACTTTAAAAATTACTGGAACCTCGGCAAAAAAAGTTTGTTGTTTGTTCTTCTTAAACCAGTCTTCAGTTTTAAAGGTAACTTTATAAACTCCTTGCTCTAGTTTTTTATTTTCTGGATAGAGCGCAGTAATACGACCATTTGAATCGGTCACTTGCTGGTTGAGTTTAACCCACTGGTTATTGGTATTTTTTTCTAAAACCACTTCAACCTGAGAAGAGGGCAAACCCGTCTCTAGATTTAACACATGAACACTTAGTGGATTAGTTTGTGCAAATGTAGCTGAAGCTATAAATAATGAAGATAAAGCAATAAATGATTTAGTCATGATGAACTCCTTATGAACGAAAAACGGTTTCAATGGCTTTGCTTGCGCATTGATTGTCATTTTGTGCGCCGCCAGCACCTGCAACCCCAATGGCTCCGATCACTTGGTTCTCAAAACGGACAGGTACGCCACCGCCTAACAAAAGTAAATTTGCTACGGTAGTTAAATTTTTTGCATCGGGGTTTTGGTTACTATTTTGGCTTAAAACTAAGGTCGATGTTTTGGTAGATAACGCGGTATAGGCTTTTTTCTCGGCAGCCATTAAGTTATGCGGGCCCACCAACTCATGCCGTTCGGCAGTTAATGGATTACCACCGCGATCTACAACAACAACCGCAATGTTTTGATTTAATTTTTTGCATGCCTCTTTTGCACTGTCGGCTAGCAGGTGGGCAGTTTGAAGATCTAACGAATAAACTTGATTCAAAGCAGGGGGCTGTGCAAAAGTACTACTACCGAATAGCATGGCTGCTAACATCAGCCAGTTCAATTTTTTCATGATGATTGCCTCTATGTCGCTTTGAAAATCTTAAACAAATTGCTTAATTTCAAGCATGACAATCACATTACAAAGTTGTCATCTTTCAAATGAGTCTCTACAAAATGCGTATCCTTATTATTGAAGACGAGATCAAGATCGCCACTTATTTGGTCAAAGGATTAAAAGAGTCTGGATATCAAGCGGAGTGTGTTCACTTAGGGCTGCAAGGTTTGGAAATGCTAAAGAGAGATCAATATGACTTGCTTATTCTTGATGTCATGCTGCCAGACATAGACGGCTGGAGCGTATTACAAGTCCTACGCCAGTTTTCAAAAATTCCGGTGATTTTTTTAACGGCGAAAGATCAGGTGATGGATAGAGTGAAAGGTTTGGAGTTGGGAGCAGATGATTACTTGGCTAAACCCTTTTCCTATATTGAACTGTTGGCACGCATTAAAAGTCTGTTAAGACGACAGCAATATCTGCAAGAAAATGAGTTGTCTATTAGTGATCTAAAAATGGATATGGTTGGTCATAAAGTATGGCGTAGTGGCAACTTAATTGAGCTGAGTAAAACCGAATTTAATTTGTTGCGTTATTTGTTGCTCAACAAAGAGCAAATTGTGACGCGCAGACAAATTGGTTCCGAAGTTTGGAATATTAACTTTGACACCGATACCAACTTTATTGACGTCGCAGTACGCCGTTTACGAAGCAAAATTGATGAGGGATATGAATTAAAACTTATTCATACCATACGTGGCTTGGGCTATAAAATTTCGGTTAGTTTATGAACTTTAAATTTGTGCGTTCTCTTGAAGTCCGTATTACATTACTGGTCACGCTTTGTTCTGCCTTAATTTTATGTTCAGTCGGCTTTATGACCTATTTGGGTATTAACCAGATTTTGTTAAAGCAGCAAGATAAAGCTTTAGCAGACAGAATTAACCGTTTGGAAATTTTGCTGCAAGATAGCGAAAATGTAGAGCAAATCATTGCGCGGCCTAAGCTGTATCAAAACATGCTTGGCAATCAAGACAACTTATTTCTTTTTATTCATAAAGACAAAACTTTAATTAATATCAATCCGCTTCACATTCAACTACCTCCGCTTGCACAGCGCGACAGTCTTCAATTTCAAGATTTAGCTAACAACTCATATCCAACGAGAATTGCGTGGAAAACCATAAAAATTAATAACGAACCTTATCTGCTCATTGCAGGTAAACAATGGTCGGAACGCATTAATATTCTTTTACCTTTTCAAGAAAGTCTCTTGATCTATGTGGTCGGGGGCGTGTTTGCGATCTTTGTGCTTTGCATTTTAGTGTGTCATTTAGGTTTAAAGTCGCTACAACAGCTTCGCAAGCAAACTCATTCTATTAACGTAAATCAGCTACAAAAACGGTTAAACCTCCCAAATTCACCTTTAGAAGTTGATCTGCTTTCAAAAGATATAAACCACATGCTTGAGCGTATTGAAAAGGGCTATACGCAGCTCAACCGTTTTTCTGAAGATATCGCACATGAGTTCCGCACACCTTTAAATAATCTGATTGGGCAAACTGAGATTGCTTTAACTGGTGAACGTTCGGTTGAACAATATGAAGATTTACTGGTTTCTCATTTAGATGATTATCACAGATTAAAACGCATGATTGATAGCATGCTTTTCTTGGCAAGAGCCGATCAGAAAATGGTGCTTGTAAATAAACAAGAAATAAACCTCCAAGATGTTATGGATAGGTTATGCCAGATTTTTGAATATCAGGCCGAGGAACAAGACTGTCATTTTAGTTTTAACTTAGAAGCTCAAACTTTATTTGCAGATCCTGAGCTTTTTCAAAGAGCCGTTTATAACCTGATTTTAAATGCGTTGGTTCACGGTGGTGACAAGCGAACTATTTATATCGCAACAAAACATAAGATGATTGAGCATAAGCAATGGGTGAGTCTGACTGTGGTCACGGGTGGTATTTCAATTGCTGAACATCAACTTGAGCATCTTTTTGAAAGATTTTACCAATGCCACTCAAGTCGAAGTGATGAGAATCAAACAGGTGGATTAGGTTTGTCGATTGTTGCTTCAATTCTGGATCTACATCATGGCCGCTATCGAGTTTATAACACGGTTGAGGGTGTGTGCTTTGAGCTTGATTTTCCAGTTGCAGATGCACTAAAGAAATACAATTAAATCCTTATTAATGTTGCTTAATTTTTAAAATTCACACTTTGTTCACAGCCCTCTGACGTATGTTTAAACGTATGAAATAAACAGAAGAGGGCAATCATGAAATTATTATTTAAATCACTTGTCATCAGCAGTAGCCTTGCAGCGGTCAGTTTAATGCTTCCTTTGAGCACCTTTGCAGACACCAATACTAAACCTGTCGCTGTTGATTCTATTGATATTAATAAATACGCAGGTAAGTGGTATGAAATTGCGCATTTACCTATGTTTTTTCAGCGTAATTGTGTAGCCAATACAACTGCAAACTATTCTATTAACGCGGACAAAACCGTTGGTGTTTTAAATAGCTGTACGACTAAAAAAGGCGAAATGATCTCATCTGAAGGAGTTGCTTATCCGCAAAATGAAGGCAACAGTAAATTGAAGGTAAGCTTTTTACCTTCTGGCCTTAGATGGATTCCTTTTACAAAAGGCGATTACTGGGTTTTAAGAGTTGACCCAAATTATCAGGTTGCTTTAGTCGGTGGCCCAAGCCATAAATATTTATGGATTCTTTCTCGTAGCCCTCAACTTGATGAAGCGACATATCAGTCTTATCTGCAAACCGCAAAAAGCTATGGCTACGACGTTTCCAAACTCGTTAAGACAACCCAGTCTAAATAGTAAAGTGCTGGTTGCATAGATGCTTATATTTATCTCGTAATTGAGTGAACTTCACATAAAATTCATTGCGCATTTTCTAAATTAGAACCAAAAGAAATGCTTTAGATCAGGAAGAATCAATGTCTAAATTTTTTCTGCGCTGGATCGATAGCTGGTCAGATTCAGAAAATGCGCAAGTGGGTGCTTCTAGCGAATATGTCATTGAAAAGAAAATTCAATGGTTAAGAATTATTCCTTTTATTTTACTGCATATCGCTTGTTTAGCTGCGTTTTGGGTGGGCGTATCTTGGTTCGCGGTTGTTTTCATGCTGGGGTTTTATTTTATTCGCATGTTTGCAATTACTGCTTTTTTCCACCGCTATCTTTCGCATAAAACTTTTCAGACATCACGTATTGTTCAATTCATTTTTGTACTGATCGGAACCATGAGTGCGCAGCGAGGACCGTTATGGTGGGCAGCTCATCACCGTTATCACCATCACTTTACCGACACCGATCAGGACCCGCATTCAGCGAAAGCAGGCTTTTGGTATTCGCATGTAGGCTGGTTTTTAAATGAACAGAATTTTGCTACTCGAAAAAAAGTCATTAAAGATTGGTTGAAATATCCAGAGCTGATTTGGCTAGACCGATTTAGTTTGCCTATTGTGATTTTGACGGCCTTAGCAATTTATGGTTTAGGTTTGTGGCTTGCACAACATTTTCCTGAGTTGGGCACCAATGGCTTACAACTTTTAGTGTGGGGATTTGTGATTTCCACTGTTCTATTAACACATGCAACCTTGTGTATTAATTCACTCGCTCATCGTTATGGCTCACGTGAGTTTAATACCCCAGATGATAGCCGTAATAATTTTCTACTTTCATTAATTACCTTGGGTGAAGGATGGCACAACAACCATCACTTTTACGCAGGCAGTGTGCGACAAGGCTTTTATTGGTGGCAGATTGATATCACTTTTTATGTGCTTAAACTGATGTCTCTATTTGGTTTGGTGTGGGGGTTAAAGCCAGTACCAGACAAGGTTTATCAATATAAAAAGATTAAAAATTTATCGATAGAAAAAATTGAAAACGGTGAAGTGTTATGAAAATTGCCATTATTGGTTCGGGTATATCTGGACTTTACGCAGCTTGGAGATTGTCAGAACAACATCACGTCACTGTGTATGAAAAAAATAATTATTTTGGCGGTCATACTGACACTCACGAGCTAGAGATAGAAGGCACTAAAGTCGCGGTAGATAGTGGTTTTATTGTGTTTAACGACTATAACTATCCGTTATTTACTGACATGCTTAAAAAATTAGGCGTAGAAACTCAAAGCAGTGATATGAGTTTTTCGGTGAATAATCTGGTCAGTGGACTTCAATATAACCCTTCAAAAAAATGGTCGCTCTTTGCCCGTCCGCAGAACTTTTTAAACCGAAAATTTCTGCAAATGCTCTCAGATTTGCTGCGTTTCTATGATGATAATAAAGATATAGATGTGGTGGATATCGATCCTAATTTATCGATTGAAGAGTATTTGGACCTTCACAAATATAGTCATGAGTTTCGTTATGAACATCTTTATCCGATGTGCGGTGCCTTATGGTCGGCATCTGTTGAGCAAGTAGGACAAATTCCATATCGATTTGTGGTGAGCTTTTTTCAACATCACCGCATGTTGCAGTTAAAAGACCGCCCACAATGGCAAACAGTTAAACACGGTTCGGCAAGCTATATTCGTGCTATTCAAAAGAAATGCCGATCTATTGAGTGGAAATTTGCAGAAGTAAAAGCTGTGAGTCGTTCACCAGAAACTGTGTTGATTGAAACCGTTGAAGGGCAATCGCAATATGACTGGGTGATTTTTGCGAGCCATGCTGACGATAGCCTAAGTTTAATTAAAGATGCGTCGGAGCTTGAACAAGAAATATTAAGCCAATTTGGTTATCAAGATAATCGAATGGTCGTCCATCGTGATCTTTCAATTATGCCTAAAAGCCGTTTGCAGTGGGCAAGCTGGCATGTACATGTAACACCAAAATCTCAAGTTCAAAACGATGAGTCCGACATACATTATGGTTTTACCTACTGGATGAACAATTTGCAGAATTTATCCTGCGCTACGCAAATTTTTTCTACTTTAAATCCGAATATGAAAATCAAAGCCGAAGACATCTTGGTTGAGCGGCAATACCGGCATCCCGTATTTGATGCAAAAGCGATTAAAGCTCAATCTCGTTGGCGCGAAATTAATGGGCAAAATCGTACTTCATTTTGTGGAGCATATTGGGGCTGGGGCTTTCATGAAGACGGCGCCCGCAGTGCAGCACGTGTTGTTGAGCAACTCTTAGCGTTATAAGAATAAATAAGGAGCTTTCAAATGTTATTAAATAAACTTGCTATCGCTCCTGCGCTTATTCGTCATCGGCGTTATAGCCCTAAACCGCATGAGTTTACATCGACCTTAAATTATTTATGGTTCGATCCAGATCAATTAGTTGATATTACAAACGATTGTTCACTCTGGTCGACCGATCATTGGAATGTATTAAAACTATCTAAAAATGATTTTTTAAACATGTATCACGGTTCTATAAGAGACAGAGTAGAGAAAGCGATACTGCAAAATAATCACTTACACCTTCGGCCAGACTGGCAAATCCGAGTGTTGGCTTTGCCTCGTTGTTTAGGTTTTCGGTTTAATTCAGTCGTATTTTATTTTGTTTTAAATAAAGCCGGGAAACCGTTATTTATTCTTAGTGAAATTACCAATACCCCGTGGAATGAACGAAAAGTCTATACACATGACTGTATAAAACAACAAGGACAGGCGGGTGACTATCAAAGTTTCGATTTTAACTTTGAAAAATCATTTCATGTTTCGCCGTTCATGCCCATGCAGTTGACTTACCGTTGGCGATTTAGTTTTTCGGATCAGCAGAATGTCATTCACATGCAGCTTTTTGAAGAGCAGAAACAAGTCTTTGATGCCACTATGCGTTTTGAGCTTGTGCCCATCACATTTCCTTCACAGCAATATCGATATGCTCTTATAAACAGCCTAGCGCCTTTTAAAATGTTGTTTTCAATATATTTACAGGCATTTAAGTTGTGGCGAAAAAAAGTTCCATTTTATCGTCATCCTAAAAAGATCAAGGTAGATAAGACATGATAAAAACATTTCTTTATGGTGAAGATGACTCACTACCGTTACTGCTCAAGAGTCTTCTTAAATTACGTCATGGACAGATCACTTTTCAGGGCACGTGGAATGGGACGGTCGGTGAAGTTTCAGACTTACATGCTGTGATTGAAGTTCACAATCCTTTATTGATGGATCTTATTTTAAAAAATGGTGTTTTGGGAGCAGCAGAAGGCTACATCCGTGGTGACTGGAGCAGCGAGCACCTTGTCGAGTTGATCCAGATCTTGGCGCGCAACCGAGCTGTATTGGACCAAATCAACCAGAATGTTATTGCTCAAGCGAGCCAGTTTTTTCTTAAAGCTTGGTATCAAAATCGAAAGAATTCTATAAGTGGTAGCCGTAAAAATATTGCCGAGCACTACGACTTAAGCAACGACTTTTTTAAATTATTTTTAGATCCGTCTTTAATGTATTCGAGCGCAGTTTTTGAAAATGAAAGCATGACCCTCGAAGAAGCATCTGATTTAAAAAAAGAGATCATTTGTAAAAAGTTAGATTTAAAACCGCTAGATCATTTGGTTGAAATTGGAAGTGGGTGGGGTGGTTTTGCCATTTATGCAGCTCAACATTATGGCTGTAGAGTAACCACCATTACCATTTCACAAGCTCAATATGATGAAGCCGTTACTCGTGTAAATGAAGCTGGCTTGGCACATCGAATTGATGTGCAACTTAAAGACTACCGTTTGCTCGAAGGTAAGTTCGATAAGCTGGTTTCAATTGAAATGGTTGAGGCAGTTGGTGCGCAATATTTATCGACATACTTTGATCAATGTAAAGCACTCTTAAAACCGAAAGGTTTGGCATTTATTCAAGCCATTACCATTGAAGATTTCCGATATAAAAAAGCATTAAATACAGTTGATTATATTAAGCGCTATATTTTCCCTGGTAGCTTCATTCCTAGCATAAGTGTATTAACTCAAACTGCTTCTGAAAGTGGTTTAAGGTTAAAACATTTAAATGATATTGGTTTAAGTTATGCACAAACACTTCATCACTGGCGAGCGCGGTTTTTAGCAGCGCGGGAACAAGTATTGGCTCTAGGTTTTGATGAAAACTTCATTCGCATGTGGGATTTTTATTTATGTTATTGCGAAGGTGGTTTTAAAGAAGGCGTGATAAGCAATGTTCACTTGTTGTTTGAAAGTACCAGTTACTGACTCAAACCGCTCAAGTAAGGAGACTGCTCATGTTTTGGAATTTACTGATTCTAGATTTAATGATCATGTTGCTGAGCTGGCTACTTGCCACTCTAAATGGCCGAGCTGGAATTGTAGATGCTGCATGGAGTTTCTGTCTGGCAGTAAACATTATCGTGTCTTCTTTACTCATTTCAGTTGCCCCAGTTGAAGTGCGTTTTTTTATCGGTATTTTTAGCGGCTTATGGTTTTTAAGATTATTTTGGCACCTGTTAAGACGTTATCAATCTGAACAAAAAGAAGATGGCCGTTACGCGAGCATGCGTAAAGCGATGGGTAAGTTTCAGCATATTGGCTTTTTATTCTTTTTTATCTTTCAAACACTTTTAGTGCTTTTGTTCTTTTTACCGATGTGGACGCTACTCAATGTAGAGGCAACTGAATGGAGTAGTGGATATAAAGTCGCTTTAGTAATTACTGGTGTCATCATGGCAATTGCTTTCATGGGAGAGCAGCTCGCTGATCAGCAGTTATACCGATTTAAATTAAATCCAGATCATCATGGCAAAACGATGGATCAGGGTTTATGGCGTTATTCACGTCACCCCAATTATTTTTTTGAATGGTTACACTGGTTTGCCTATCCAATTATTGGTTTAGCGGCAGGCCAATATGTATTGTGGATTTATCCGTTACTGATGTGGCTATTTTTATATTACGTCACGGGTATTCCATTTAGTGAAAAACAAGCAATTAAAAGTCGCGGTCAAAATTATCTTGATTATCAACAAAAAACATCAATGTTTATTCCGCGAAAACCAAAAAAATAGGTGCGTATATGGATTTTATTGTTCATCAGTCTTTGAAAATTGTTGAAAGTGGTGTGATTCCAGATCATGCAATTCGAGCTGCAATTCGAGCTTTAAGTAAAAAGCGCTTAATCCAAGAAGGCCGTTATGACCCTGAACAAGGGGCGCATCGCTACATGGATGTGCTTAATATGCTGAAGAAGAGCGAAATCGCGGTTGAAACGGATAAGGCAAATGAGCAGCACTATGAATTGCCGACCGAGTTTTTTCAGGCGGTGCTTGGAAAAAGACTCAAATATAGTGCGTGCTATTTCCCGACTAAAACGACAACTTTAGATCAGGCAGAAGAGTTGGCTCTTCAGATTTATTGTGAAAGAGCACAACTTAAAAACGGTCAACAGATTTTAGAGTTAGGCTGTGGCTGGGGTTCTTTAACTTTGTGGATGGCAGAAAACTATCCACGCTCACAGATTACTGCTGTTTCAAATTCTGCAACGCAGAAAAAGCATATTCTTCGGCAAGCAGAATTGAGAGGTTTAACCAATGTTGAAGTGCTTACCTGTGATGTGAATGTACTCGACTTGGACCAAGACAAGTTTGATCGTGTTGTATCGGTCGAAATGTTTGAACATGTTCGTAATTACCAACTTCTTTTTGAAAAAATTCAGGGCTGGTTAAAGGCAGACGGCTTACTTTGGTGTCATATTTTTTGCCATCGCTTTTTACATTATCCTTTTGAAGTGAAATCAGATTATGATTGGATGTCCAAGTATTTCTTTACTGGTGGTTTAATGCCTTCGACTTCGACTTTTTTGCATTTTCAAGAGCATTTAGAGTTGACCCAACAGTGGCAATGGTCGGGTGAGCACTATATGAGAACGGCAAATGCTTGGCTTGAGAATATGGATAACCAAGAAGTCGAACTGAAACCACTGTTTAAAAAAATCTATGGAAAAGATGCCAATATTTGGTGGCAACGCTGGCGTATTTTCTTCATGGCTTGTGCTGAGCTATTCGGTTTTGAGCAAGGACAAGAATGGGTCATTGGTCACTTTTTATTTAAAAAGCGATCATAGTAATTTCTATAGCCTATCCCGGCGATAAAGATATGATAAGAACTCGACATGATGGCAAAACGAGTCATCCATTAGCCCAAATGTTCAATCGATATTACTGGTTGCAAATTGGTCTGATTGCATTATCGATCGTGGTCGGGTTGGCTTGTAGTGCTTGGGTGATTAAGGGTTCTTTACTTAGAACCGCTTTAGAACAGGAAATGGAGCATTACTGGTTACGTATAGAACGTAACCCAAATGCTGATTTACCAGATACTAAAAATTTATATGGATATCGGTGGAATACACAGGTCGCGCCTCAACCTTTTCGGGGCATGCATTTAGAAAGTGGCGTGCACCGAGTATTCGTTGATGGTAAAGAACGAATGACGGTCTATGGTGAGCGTAATGGTCAACATGTTCTATTGGTATTTGGCGAAAGCAATGTTAATAAGCTGATCTGGTTATTTGGTCTTGCTCCACTCATGTTCAGTTTATCTGTTCTATATAGTTTTTTGTGGTGGTCAAACCGAAGAGCAAGACGCTATTTTTCCCCAATTACGCGTTTAGCAAATGCTTTAGAAAATATTGATTGGGCACATCAAGACACTCAGGCATCTCCTTTTAGAGATATTAATACCAATGGCAATATGGAAGCCGAATATCTCAAACAAGCTTTAGAAAAATATCATCAGGTTTTAAGTGATTTTATTCGACGTGAAAGAGAATTTACTGGAGATGTGAGCCATGAGTTACGCACTCCACTCACCATTTTGAAAGGTAATGTACAACTGTGTCAGGTGAAATACGGAGACGATAAATCTTTAGTCCGTCTTCATAACACAATTGAAGATATGCAGTTGCTCGTCGATACCTTACTGGCGATTGCTCGGAATACGGTAAAAAGCTTGCCGTCTGAGAAAAATTTATTATCCAAAACGGTAAAAGATCTTGTTGAAAGTTTAGAAGCGGTGAGCGCGGGTAAAGGGATACAGATTAATATTCAACCTGATGTTTCTGAACAGCCGCGTTGGTTATATCCTTCTATGACTCAAATGGTTTTAGGTAATATTTTACGTAATGCGCTGAACTATTCTCAAGGCTCACAAATCGACATTATTCAACAAAAAAACAGCCTGATTATTGCTGATAATGGAATTGGAATTTCTTTACCTAACGATGTGAAAGTGCAAGAGCTCAGCGATTCGCAACTTTCCTTAAAGGCTAAAGGTCATGGCATTGGTTTGCAATTGGTACAAAAGCTTTGCAAACAACTAGGATGGAGAGTGGAGCTGTTTGATCGACAATATTATTTAACCACTCATCCTGAACTCGATTTGGAGCCAACCACAGGCTTAATTGTTGTGGTCTATTTAAGTTAAGTCGCGGAATCTTCCAAAGCAATTTTTAAACCGACACCTGCCACTGTATGTAATAGCTTTGGGTCAAAAGGTTTATCAACCATTTTTCTTAAGTTATAGATATGACTGCGTAACGCATCACTTTCAGGCTCTTCGTCGCCCCATAATTCCATCATCAGTTCTTGCTTGGTCACCACTTTTGGAGACTGGCGCATCAAAATTTTTAATAGTTTGAATTGAATAGGGGGTAACTCGATATTATTTCCAGCACGAACCACGGTTTGAGTTGCGCTATCAAGAATTAAGTCGTGAATTTGAATTTTATGGTGAGTGACTTCGCCAGCTGCTCTTTTTATTAATGCACGAATCCGCATCACTAGTTCATTAAAATCAAAAGGTTTTACCAAATAATCATCTGTTCCAGCGGTAAAACCTTTAAGTTTGTCATCTAAAGTATCTCTTGCTGTGAGCATAAGAACAGGAATATCAACGCCTTGTTCGGTGCGTAGCCAGTTGCATAGGTCATAACCCGAGCCATCGGGCAAATTTATATCTAGCAACAAAAGATGATAATGCTGAGATTTGAGAAAAGTCCGTGCAGCCTCTAAATTACGTGCATGATCGACAACATAACCATGCACTTCAAGAAATTCGCAGACCGTTGCTGCAAGTTCAAAATGGTCCTCAACCATGAGGATAAAGTGATTACCCATGAGATTTTATTAAGCCATTAATTTAATAATTGTTGTTTTAATTTAGCATTAAACGGTTCACTACCAAACCAGATTTTAAAA
Source organism: Acinetobacter sp. 148 (assembly GCF_031196675.1). NCBI lineage: Bacteria > Pseudomonadati > Pseudomonadota > Gammaproteobacteria > Moraxellales > Moraxellaceae > Acinetobacter > Acinetobacter sp. 148. The sequence continues at coordinate 163,283 of NZ_JAVIMT010000090.1, forward strand.
TATTGATTTGCATTCGGATTGTTCAAAGAACCGAGTAGCTTCTGGTTTAATTTCAGTTCTAGTTTTTGATTTTCATGTTGATAATAGAGACTATAAAGATCTCCACTCTTAATTGGCATATATAGTTCATTAATATGATTAAGCGGAGATTTAGCATCAAAGCCGCTAACATTTTTCTTCAAAAAGTGCGTGGCTGCGCGTTTAAATGCCCATTCGGGAATATCGCGGTTATAGCTAAAGTCCATTTTGATGCTTTGGCTTTGCCAATTTTTTTGGCAATCTTCAGCAAAGTAACTGACATTTCCCACCTTTTTACTCGTAACCATTAAAGGTGCTGAACTGCATTTTTTCAATTCAGCCGCATTGGCTTGAGATACGATTAAGATTCCTAGAAATATCAAGATTCGACTTTTTTGAACGGCAATATCCATTTATATACTCCTCCAAATATGGGTAAAGAACGGTAGAGGCCATTCGCTGGATCCCAATAATCTTGCTGGAAAATAATTTTTTGTTGGTCATTAATCTTAATTTGACTAATTCCATAAGAAGCCATCGTTTTTGAACGACCTAGCATTTTAAAGTCATAGGTCATGTACCAATGAATGTAGGCTGTATCTTGGTGATGAGTTGCACTAATGAGTTTTACCGTGACATTATTCACTCGGGCATTCATGCCTTCAAAATGCTTAATCAGATCTTTCTTTTGAGAGAACTGCGAGAGTGTATCGTTGATATAGAGCTGATCAGCGTAAAGATTGCTAGCATTATTAACAAAAGAAGGAGTACCGAGCGTATTAAATGCAGCGACAAAACGATTGCCCACATCTAGCGCCTGTTGGTCATCTAATTCTATACCAGTAATTTTTTGTTCAGCTTTGCCATAGTCACCTGAGTAGCTAGGCACACTTTTACACGCCGTTAAACCTGCCAAGGTAATCAGCCCTAGGGCTGTAGTTATAATTTTCATGTCTATATCCGAGCCAACTTTATAAGATTAAATTAAAGAGCTGGTCGTGAATTTTGCGTGAATTCTTATGTTTTATGATTTGGGTTTAATAGTGGTTTTCTTGAAACCAATAGATCTTCATTCACTTAAAGTTTTTTAAGGTAATACGTTATTTTTATCGAAGAAATGACAGGTCTTCTTTGAAAAAGATAACATCCATATTCATGTAACTAGATGAATTTGTTTTTTCAAAACCAAGTTTATTTAATAGGTTATGGGCAGGTAAATTATCTTTTTCTGAAAAAGCGATCACATGCTTAAAATTTCGATTTTTCATGTCTTCAATTAGCTTAAGTGAGGCTTCGACAATATAGCCTTTATTTCGTTCACTTTTAATAATTCTAAAACCTAGTTCAGCTTCTTTCTTGCCATCAACTTCACAATTTTCAAAACCGCAATAACCAATAATTTGATGGGTATCTTTTAAGACGATAGCCATTTTGCCAAAATTATAATTTTTATAATGCTCTAATATTTCAAAAAAACGAGTCTTTGCAGCTTCAGTTGTTAAGTCACCATAAGGTGAAAAAGCCATAAAATCTTTGTCTTGTAACATCTCAATGACTGTAGATAAATTTTCTTGAACAAATGGTTTTAAGATTAAGCGGTCTGTTTCTAACATAAAGTTCTTATTAAATCGTTTTATAAAATTATAGTTTATAAGATGAATAATAATTTAATAAAGAGAGCAATTTTATTCTAGCTGTCTATTTATCTAAGAAGATATAGATAAGCTTTAGGTTCAGCAAAAGGTTTAAATAATGAAAACAATTGGTTTACTCGGCGGCATGAGCTGGGAGTCTACAGCACTTTACTATCAACAAATTAATAGAATGGTTCAGAACAAGTTAGGGAAACTACATTCAGCCAAAATCATTCTAAATAGTGTCGATTTTGAAGAAATAGCAGCATTACAATCGAAAGGTTTGTGGCAAGAAGCTGGAGCCTACTTAGCTGAGCAAGCACAAAATTTAGAAAAAGCAGGGGCAGATTGTATTTTAGTCTGTACTAATACCATGCATAAAGTAGCGCCTCAAATTGAAGATGCCATTACGGTTCCATTTATACATATTGCCGATGCCACAGCAAAAGAAATTTTAAGTCAAAATATCCGAAAAGTTGCACTGTTGGGAACCGCTTTCACCATGGAGCAAGACTTTTATAAAGCCAGATTACAAGATCATGGAATTGAGGTGATTATTCCAAATGATGCAAATCGGAAAATAGTACATAGCATTATCTATGACGAGCTTTGTTTAGGTGTGATCAACCCCGATTCGCAACACAAATACACGACCATTGTTGAAGAGTTGATTGGGCAGGGTGCCGAGGGCATTATTTTGGGGTGTACCGAAATTTGTATGTTGATTGGTGATATCAAATTTTCTGTGCCTCTATTTGATACCACCACCATTCATGCGAAAGAAGCTGTAAATTTTGCATTAGAGCAAAAAACGGCAGCCCGTTCTATTGCTGCTAGTTCGGTATAAATACTCATCAGCTTTTAATTTATTCTGAAATACGAACGAATCACAGCCCAATTTGTTGAAAGCCAGCAGATAAGTGAACCCGCCGTGACCATGGCTGTACCTTGCCAAAAGCTGATTGATAACTCTGTCTGTAAAACCAGCATGGCAAGTAAAGATGAAATGATTGGGGTAAAGTAAGAAGCAACCACCAGCATGGTAATGTTGCCATGAATAATGCCAATATTCCATGCTGCATAACCGAGGCCAATTGCAGCAGAAGCAACGATTAAAGATAAAATTGTATTTAAATCGAGTGAAGGCAAACTCACTTGGCCGCTAAAGAGCAATTTTAGCCATAAGGTTAGGGCAACACCAAGAAAGAAAATAGAAATAGGGTTTTGTCCTTTACCCATTTTCTTGGTCAACACACAGTAAAAAGCCCAAATAATGGCACCTATAAAGGCCAAAACATAACTTAAAGGATTACTATGAAAATTATCGACAACACGACCTAAACTAAAATCTCCGTTCCCGGTCTGAATAAAAATGATACCGGAAATTGAAATGAGTAATCCTAAAATAATAAACACATTAAATTTTAACTCTCTAAAAATAACAAAAGCTAAAACAGTCAGGCTTGGCCAAAGGTAGTTTACAATACTTACTTCAATCGCTTGTTGCGCCGTCTTTGAATAGGCAAGTGCAAACGAAAAGCAAAGCTCATAAGCAATAAATAAAATTGCCCCTAAAATTAAATATTTCTTAGAAATTAATTTAAAATTTGGCACCCTAAAAATAATGAGCAGGAGTAAAGCACTTAAAGAATAGATCAGCGTAATGCCAACATCTGGACCGATTGCGGTCGTAATATGTTTTACAAAGCCCACCATAGAGGCCCACATTAGGATGGCACTTAAACCAATCAAGGTTGCTAAATTTTTTGACATAAGAAATAAATGAACTTAATTGAACACCTGAGCTACAGTGAAAGTTAAAAATAATTAAAGTAAGTCAGGGTAAAGGAATTTTTAATTAAAAAATAGGCACAATAAACCAAATTACTTAATAAGTATTATCAGCCAACATAAATACTTTTGGTAATTAAACTAAATGCCAGGTATTAATTTATAGCTAAGCATTAGAGTAAGTTAAACCTCTAGAAAACACCCAGTTATGTATTAAAATTTTAAAAATATAGACTGTAATGCTCAGTACAGTTAAATAAATCAACTATAAGTCTCTCTTCTAAAGCATTACCCTGTGTTTATTGCGAAAAAATAATAAATGGAGATAAAAGATGCTTACACGTTTTTTACTGCCGATTTTGGGCACTACCGTTTTAGTTACAGGCTGTGCTTCGTCCTCTCAATATCCGATTAACGAGAGTTATGGTCCGGAACCAAAGTTGCCTGAACCGAAAACAAGCTTATTTCCGACCGTAAATATAGCACCGGCACAAGGTTGGCCAAGTGGTGTGATGCCGACTCCGGCAGAAGGTTTAAAAGTAAAAGCATTTGCTAAAGGACTTGAGCACCCACGTTGGCTCTATGTATTACCAAATGGTGATGTGCTGGTGGCTGAAACGGATGCTCCGCCTAAACCTGAAGACAGCAAAGGGATTAAAGGCAAAATTATGACCTTCGTAATGAGACGGGCAGGGTCATCTCATCCAAGTGCAAACCGAATTAGTTTACTCCGTGATACGAATGGCGATGGTATAGCTGACCAAAAAACGGTATTCCTTAAAAACCTAAACTCACCGTTTGGTATGGCACTGGTAGGCAATCATTTATACGTTGCCAATACGGATTCACTCATGCGTTTTCCTTACCAAGAAGGGGAAACACATATTACTTCAACCGGTACTAAAGTATTGGACTTACCGGGTGGGCCTCTAAACCACCATTGGACCAAAAATGTTATTGCCAATCGTGAAGGGACAAAGCTCTACATTACCGTTGGCTCCAATAGTAATGTGGCCGAAAATGGTCTAGATCAAGAAAAAGGCCGTGCACAAATTATGGAGTTCGATATTGCAAGTGGTCAGTCACGTCCATTTGCAACAGGACTGCGTAATCCAAATGGTATGGCTTGGCAACCTCAAAGTGGCAAACTTTGGACAGTTGTAAATGAGCGCGATGAAATTGGTAGTGATTTAGTACCCGACTATATGACATCGGTACAAGATGGCGCTTTTTATGGCTGGCCTTATAGTTACTATGGTCAACATGTAGATGTACGAGTCAAACCACAAAATCCTGACATGGTGGCTCGTGCAATTAAACCAGACTATGCTCTAGGTAACCACACTGCTTCGTTAGGTCTTGCATTTTATACAGCCGAACTCATGCCACAATTTAGAGGCGGAGCATTTATTGGACAACATGGTTCTTGGAACCGTAAACCACATAGTGGATATAAAGTCATTTTTGTGCCATTTAGAAGTGGTCAGCCCTCTGGTCCACCGCAAGATATTTTGACAGGGTTTTTAAGTGAAAAAAGCAAAGCGTATGGGCGTCCTGTCGGGGTAGCAATTGATTTTTCGGGTGCAGTATTAGTCGCAGATGATGTTGGTAATACAATATGGCGTGTTTCACCAGTTGCTGAAACAACTTATGAGAGTCCAACCCAGCAATCCATTCGTAGTTCAGTGACTCAACCTTAAAAAGGTTGGACAAAATAGGTTTATTTTATGCAAATATTACGGTTATCTGATTACCCTCAATACAAAGAAATGGCTGCACAGTGGTTTTCTGAAAAATGGCAAATCCCTGTGGAAGCCTATCTTGAGAGTATTCAGATTTCCATTGATCAAAAGCATGCTATTCCACAGTGGTACATTGTTTTAAATAAAGATAAGCATTTAATTGCTGGATCAGGAGTCATTGATAATGACTTCCATGAGCGTAAAGATTTAACACCAAACTTATGTGCTTTATTTGTAGAAGAGAACTATCGAAACCAAAACATTGCAAAACACATTTTAGATTTTGTACGTGAAGACTTGAGTAATCAGGGCATCCAAACACTTTATTTAATAACAGACCATACCGAGTTTTATGAAAAATGTGGTTGGCGGTTTTTAACGTTGGTAAAGGATGAGGAAGGCGAGATGGTACGTATGTATGTAGCAGATACTTTTTAATAGAACTTAAAGAGCATCTATTAAAAAAATAGCCTCTAGTGAGGCTATTTTTATGGCTTATTTATCTTTAAAATTTTTAATAATCATTAGAAGGGCGACCAGTGACAATAAGATAATAAAACCAATATAACTATTTGCCGTACTCATCAGCCCAATTTTACCTACAAAATAGCCAGCTAAAATTGCAGGAATACTAAAAGCCAAATAACTTTCAACAAAAAAAGCAGCCATAAGACCCGCACGTTCTTCAGGAAGTGCCAATGGCATTACACTACGAATAGCCCCCATAAACGCCGTACCAAAACCAACTCCAGTAATAATAGAACCTAAAAATAGAACTACTGCATTGGTTAGGTTAATGGCGATGAATAAGACAATGGCACCAATAGCAATCGAGAGCGTACCGGTTAATAAAATACGGAAATTTGTCGACTTCCTAAGCGTTAATATACCTACCGCACCGGAAAGGGCGAGCGCCATAAACATAATCCCGTTTAGCCATGCCGATGACGTGTGGAAAATTTTTGCCAGTAAAGATGGCATAAGCGATAGAAAGAAACCACTGACCATCCAAAGTGCAATGTTAATCGGGCTAATACTCAATAAAGCGCTTTTTGTCTGTGGGGGAATAGCCATATTGGGTTTTAATGAAGCAAGTGCACCGGATCTTCTTTGTGCGGTCTCTGGAGTAAGAAAACTTAAAATGAGTTCACAAATAAGAAGAAAACATAAGAACTCAAAAACAAGCTGTAAGGGGTGGGCAGAGAATTGCAAAATAGAACAAGTCAGAAAAATCCCAACAGCCATACCTATCATTGGTGCAATACTATTAATCAGTGAGCCATGAAGCTTACTAAAATCTAAAATTGCTGCGCCCATAGCTGAAACAGCAAGCCCTGTTGCGATTCCTTGTAAGCCTCGGGCGATAAATAACATCGAAACATCTGAAGCAAATAAGAAAAAGCTCATTGAAATAATTTGCAGAGAAATAGCTGCAATAATGACTGGGCGGCGTCCAATATAATCAGACAAAGAACCAATAATGAGTAATGAGCCAAGCAGCGTAAAAGCATAGGTGGCAAAAATCAAAGTCAATGTAACCGGTGAAAATTGCCAAAGCTGTTGGTATAGACGGTAGAGTGGTGTCGGCGCACTAGATGCAGCCATGAATGTCATGAGCGTGATGGTATTAAGTGTCAAAGCACTTGCCGCATCTAATTGAAAAACAGCTCTTGACCGTTTTGAACTTGAATTGTTCATATAAGATGAATAACATAAAAGCAAATATTTAGCTTTTATACATTATTTTTCCACTAAAGCAAATCCTTAGCTTTAGTATATTTTGTATATAGTTATAAATATTTATAAATTTTTTTGATCCCTTTACAGAGTTTATAAATGGCAAAAGTTGTTACTGGATTACGCCCTGGTGGACGCAGCGAAAGAATACAAACTGCGGTACATCAAGCTGTAAAAGAACTACAAAAACATTTTGAGCAAAGCCAAATTACTATTCCTATGATTGCAGCGCAGGCAGGGGTTACGCCTTCAACCATTTACCGTCGATGGGGTGACATCAATCAATTATTTTCAGATGTAGCTTTAAATGAACTCAAACCTGACATGGAACCCAAAGATTTAGGTTCGTTCCAACAAGATATTACAGCATGGGTTGAGCAATATTTTGAAGAATATGCTTCAGAGGTTGGGCAAGACTTATTGCGAGACGTACTCTATACATCAAACTCGGATTCTAATGCCCGTAAATGTGAGACTTTAATTATCCAGCAACTCGATATTATTCAAAACAGGGCAAAATTACGTAATGAGCTTACTATACCTAATCAGGAAATCATCGAGGCAGTAATTGCACCTATGTTATTTCGAATTTTATTTACCAATCATGATCTTAGCCTTGAGTATGTATATGACCTTTTAAACCGTCTTTTTATAAAAAATAAGTAGAGAAAATCTATAAAAAGACTAGTCCCTTGTTTTTATTAAATAAATATATATCAATCTTTCTTATTATTTAAAAAATAAATTCTCATAATTTAAGATTGATATGAGGATGAGTTAATCATTTATTTTTGAAATAATTGTTCTGCTCATTTAAAAGTCAAAAATAAACATAGATAATGCATGATGTAATTAATTAAATTATTTTATAAACATGCGTTTATGTAAATTTTTGAAGGCTTTGAGTTTTATGAAACTTATTGAGATAAATATTTTCTATACAAAATTATGCATGGTTTTTAAATTTTACATTTTTTAAATTTATGACACAGGGTGTTTTTTATTCTTTACAATGGCTCCACTTCATTTAAAGCAGCTTGTGGTGCACGCTTTATATTTTATTTTTTTATCCCCATCGAAAAGGTATTTAGATAATGGATTTCAATACCCTTGACCAAGAAACGGTACAGAAAAAACAAAAGTTTCATCAAATTTTGTATGTACAGGTCATCTTTGCAATTATTTTGGGCATTTTAATTGGTCATTTTTACCCAGAACTTGGCGAGAGCTTAAAACCGCTTGGTGATGCATTCATCAAAATCGTCAAAATGATTATTGCTCCCGTAATCTTTTTGACAGTGGTTACTGGTATTGCCAGCATGACAAACATGAGTCGAGTTGGGCGAGTGACAGGTAAGGCAATGCTATATTTCCTTACTTTCTCTAGCCTTGCGCTTGTGGTTGGTATGATTGTGGCTAATATCATTCAACCTGGTAAAGGCCTAAATATTGACCCGGCAACCTTAGTCAACGATAAAGTAAATAGTTACGTTGAAAAGGCTCATGCTACAAATATCACTGACTTTTTCATGAATATTATCCCGCAAACATTAGTGAGTCCGCTTGCTGGTGGTGAAATTTTGCAGGTTCTATTTGTGGCAGTCCTATTTGGTATTTCTTTAGCTGCATTGGGTGACCGTGCACGTCCAATTACTGATTTTTTAAATAACCTCACGGCTCCGGTTTTCTATTTGGTTGGCATGTTAATGAAACTTGCACCAATTGGAGCTTTTGGTGCTATGGCATTTACTATCGGTGCGTATGGAATCGAATCAATCGGTAATTTATTACTATTGATTATGACTTTCTATATCACGGCAGTGCTGTTCGTATTAATCATTTTAGGGGCTGTAGCACGCTACAATGGCTTTTCAATTATCGATTTAATTCGTTACATCAAAGACGAACTCTGGTTAGTTTTAGGTACAAGCTCTTCTGAAGCTGCTTTACCATCTTTAATGGATAAAATGCAAAAAGCAGGTTGTGAAAAATCTGTAGTAGGTCTTGTCATTCCGACAGGTTACTCATTTAACCTTGATGGAACTAACATCTATATGACTATGGCGGCTTTATTTATTGCACAAGCATGTAATGTTGATTTATCAATTGGTGAGCAGGTTGCATTGCTTTTAGTGGCAATGGTGAGTTCTAAAGGTGCGGCAGGGGTAACGGGCGCAGGCTTTATTACACTCGCAGCTACTTTATCGGTAGTACCTGCTGTACCAGTGGCAGGTATGGCGCTTATTTTAGGTATTGACCGTTTTATGTCGGAGTGTCGTGCATTAACCAATTTAATTGGTAATGCATGTGCAACCATTGTGGTTGCCCGTTGGGACAAAGCTCTGGACAAGGATGTTCTAGATAAAGCATTACGCAAATCGAAAACGAATTAATTATTTAATTTTTAATTCGAAATAAAAACCTGTAGCAACTGGCAAATCGGGAGAGGTGCTGTGCTACAGGTTTTATTATTTAATGATCAAAAAATATAATTTAAAAACTATCTACTCATTAATAGTTATTAAGGAAAGCCACTATAAAAATTTCGCAAATTTTCGTATAGAACTACTTTTTAAAAAGCAGAACTTTTGAGTTATCTACACTATAAAAATAGTATACAAACTAGCCTAGGTTTATGCTTTTAAGTGATCCTCAAATTCTTCACCTAACTGCATTGCTAAAGCATTACCTGCCAAATCACAGGTCACTAAGCCATATTCTTTTTTAAAACTGAAAGTAAAACCTTTTCCATCAGCAAGGTTTTTAACCGAATACCCTAATTTTTCTAACCAAATACGGAACGCAATTAAATTTTTCGCTTTAACAACCTTTTTCACGTGAGAACTCCTTCTATCCGTGTCTTACACCTTATTTATTAATAGGGATTTACTCGAATTTTTTAAAGGGGGAAAACTTTGTTTTATTTTGCATCTTGTAAAAAAAGTAAAATAGATAAAGCAATATCCTTCATTTTATAAATTTATTAAGTTTTTATGTAATTAATCTGAATGCTTGTAAATTTTAAGCTTTTGTTTTTTATATAGATTTTAAAATAATGATATTAGGTTGAAATTTAATCAATTTAAATTAATCTAAAATCAATAAATGTAAAAAATAATTTCATGCAACATGCTTTATTCAAAAAGATACAGTTCTTAAAATTAAACTGTATCTTGGTTGAAAGCTTATAATTTTAAAAATTATCTTTTAAGCTACGTAAGTGAGCGAACTCATCTACACTTTCAGCACGTAAAAAAGGATTTGTTGCTAGTTCAAGCTCAATACTACTTGGCAAGGTAATTTTACCTTCTTGACGGAGCATACGGACTTGTTCAGCACGTTCTTGCAGTGCGTGGTTTTCAGGCTCTACACTCAAGGCAAATTCCGCATTAGAAAGTGTATATTCATGTGTGCAATACACTTTGGTTGCAGTGGGTAGTGCAGCAAGACGATTTAGTGAGTGGTACATTTGTTCTGCTGTACCTTCAAATAGTCGCCCGCATCCCATTGCAAATAAGGTATCTCCACAAAAGAGGGCATTAAGCTCTTCAATAAAATATACAATATGACCTAAGGTATGGCCTGGTGTTGCAATAATCTCTACTTTTAAATCATTAAATTTTAGATGATCATCGTGTTGTAAGGGATGAGTAATGTCAGGGATTTTACTTAGTTCATCTCTTGGGCCATATACCGCCATAGGCGTGTTAGCCGTTAAATCAGCAACACCACCGATATGGTCTTTATGCCAATGGGTAAGCCAAATCTGTTTTAAAGTTAATTGATGTTCTTGGCAAAAGTGGGTGACTAACTCAGCCTCTGTTGGATCAACTGCAACAGCTTCATGAGACTCAGTATCTTCTAAAATCCAGATATAGTTTTGTAGGGCATTTTGCACATCAATATAATGAATTCTATAACGCATTTTTTTATCCTGAAACTAAATCCAAAAGCAGTATCTACGGGCTAATTTTGATAATAACAGAAATTACCTTGAGTAACCTGTCTAATAAAATGTCCTATAAATTAGACTCTCTAAAATAAAAAAGCCCTCATAAAAGAGGGCTTTTTTAGGAGTTCAATTAGCGCATTTTTGCGAGCCAATTTCCTAGCATTTGAACGATTTGTACCAAAAGTAATAGTACAATAACCGTTAAAATAACGACGCTTGTATCAAAACGTTGATAGCCATAAGAAATTGCCAAGTCACCAATACCACCAGCACCAACTGCACCAGCCATAGCGGTTGCACCAATAAGGCTAATCGTAGCAGTCGTTAAGTTCAAAATAAGCGAACTACGAGCTTCAGGTAAGATAAAGCGCGAAATAATCTGCCAAGGAGTTGCACCCATAGCTTGAGCAGATTCGATAATTCCTTCATTTACTTCAAGCAGGGAAGTCTCAATAAGACGTCCCATATATGGTCCAACGTAAATTGTTAAAGGAACGATCGCTGCCCATGTACCAATTGAAGTTCCTACCAATAATTTGGTCAGTGGAATAACTGCAATAAGTAAAATAATAAATGGCAGAGAACGTAAAGCATTTACAATTGGGTTGAGTAAATGATAAATGAATTTATTTGGCAAAATGCCTTCTGGGCGGGTTACAAGTAGAATAATCCCTTGGATAAAGCCCCAAATACCACCAAATAAAAGCGCAAAGAACACCATATGGAAGGTTTCTTGTAACGCAGTTACAAACTGGTCAATTGAAAGTGAACTGTGCCAGAAAGGTTGAGTAAGTTCAGTTAACCACTGTACGATTAAATCTCTCATACTTGATCTCCTGATTGAACTACACTCACTTCATTTTTCTCTAAAAACTCAATCGCCTGACGAATCAACTGTGGATCACCTAAAAGCTGTACAAACATCTGACCAATGACGGTGCCGTTAATTTCAGTCATATTGGCAAATAAGATATTTAAACTGATATCAAATTGTTTAATAAGCGACTGAATCACAGGCTCTTGTGCTGAACGCCCTAAGAACTGTAAGCAATAAATGCTGTGATGATGCTGGTTTTCAAGTTGATTTAAAATATTTACAGGCAACTGCTGATGTAAAACAGTTTGTATAAAGTTTTTAGTTGTCGGATGTTGTGGATTACTAAAGATATCAATGGTTGAGCCTTGCTCAATCACTTTACCAGCTTCCATGACAGCAACATGGTCACATACAGTCTCAATCACATCCATTTCATGAGTTACCATGACGATTGTGATTTTTTGCTCTTGGTTAATTTTCTTTAATAATTCTAAAACCGACTTTGTCGTTTGTGGGTCGAGGGCAGAGGTGGCCTCATCACACAAAAGAATTTTAGGGTGATTGGCTAAAGCACGAGCGATACCAACACGTTGTTTCTGACCGCCAGATAATTCATCCGGATAAGCATCTTTTTTATGCTTAAGATCAATGAATTCAAGTAACTCATTTAAACGCTTTTCACGTTCTGCTTTGCTGTAATTTAGCAGACGCATTGGCATTTCAATATTTTCAGCAACTGTTTTGGTTTGAAGCAAATTGAAGTGCTGGAAAATCATACCAATATTTGCACGTTCCTGACGTAATGAACGCGCATCCAAAGCAGTGAAGTCCTTTTGATTAATGATAACCTGACCTTCATTTGGTCGTTCAAGTAAGTTAATCAGGCGGATTAAAGTACTTTTACCTGCACCACTATAGCCAATAATGCCGAAAATACTGCCTTCAGGAATTTCCAAATTAATTTGGTCCAGTGCACGTATAGTTTGGCCTTTAAGCTGATAGTGCTTTGAAATGTTTTTAAATTGAATCATGTCGTCAAAAACTATGCTAAAAAGAAAAAACAGGCAAAGAGTCTTTGCCTGTTTCGCGTTGCAGCTATTATATTACTATTTAGCTTGCGTGAGGTAGCTGATTGGCTGATTCACGTCAACTTTTGTACCACCAAAGTGTTGTTCAACGTATTTTTTAACAGCTTCGGTGTGGTAAAGCTGACCAACTTTCTGAAGAACAGGGTCATCTTTACGTGATTCAGCAGTTGCAAGAATATTTACATTCAGCTTTGTACTTTGGTCAACTGGCTCATAATAGATAGAATCTTTAAGCACATTTAAACCACCTTCCATTGCTAAAGTATTTCCTAAAACAATTGCATCAACTTCGTCTTTTACACGAACAGCAGTTGCCATTTGAATTGGTTTAATGTCAATTTTTTTGCTGTTGTCAGTAATATCGCTTGGAGTGCCTTTCGCTGGATCAAAGTCAGCTTTAAGCTTGATTAGACCTGCGCTTTGTAATAATAACAATGCACGAGCTTCGTTCGCTGCATCATTAGGAATAGCAATGCTTGCACCTTGAGGGAACTCATCAACTTTTTTGTATTTACTCGAGTAAATACCCATTGGTTCAAGATAAGTTGTAGCAACAGGAGCAATCTTATCTTTATTTGAAGCATTAAATGCAACAAGGTAGGCATAAGATTGGAATGCATTTAGGTCAACTTCTTTGTTTGCAGTAGCTGTATTCATTGCAACATAATCAGTGAAGTTTTTCACCTCAAGTTTAAGACCGGCAGCTTTAGTTTCCGGTAAAGTTGCAATATAGCGCCAAATATCAGCGTCAGAACCAGTTGAAGCAATGACTACAGTTTGTAACTGAGCAGAGTCTTTGCCATTTTGTGGTTCATTTTGCTGTTTGCCGCAAGCTGCAAGTAATACTACAGACACGCTTAAAAAAAGACTGATCAGCTTTTTCATGTAAAAAAAGTCCTGATTATGAGAGATCTCAACCATTCGGGTTGGCTCTCAGCTGGGAAAATTGGTGATGTTGAAAGTTCCAACGGTTTAACCAATCATAACAATAAAAACATATTCAATATAGTGGACATGTTTCGATCTTATTAATCAGAATTGAATAAAAATTAAGATTAATATGAATATTTGTGATAAGTGAATAAGCAAAATAAAAAAGCCCTCATAAGAGAGCTTTTTTACTATTTAAATTTTTATTCAGCTTTTTCACGAGCAATAGCACGGTAACCAATGTCACTGCGGTATTGCATACCTGTGAAGGTTACTTGCCCACATACTTCTAAAGCATTGATTTGTGCTTCAAGAACGCTGTCACCTAGAGCAGTCACGCAAAGTACACGTCCGCCAGAAGTAACGATATGGCCATCTTCACGAGTAGCAGTGCCTGCATGGAAGATTTTAGTATCTTCTGGTGATTGACCGATACCTGAGATAACGTCACCTTTACGCACGCTGTCTGGGTAACCTTCTGCTGCAAGTACAATACCGATTGACTTACGCTCATCCCATTCTGCTTCGCTTGGTAAGTTACCTGCGATACCTGCTTCAACCAAATCAACAAGAGATGACTTCAAACGCATCATGATAGGTTGAGTTTCCGGATCACCGAAACGGCAGTTAAACTCAATTACGCGTGGTTGACCTTGTTCATCAATCATTAAACCAGCATATAAGAAGCCAGTATAAACATGTCCATCAGCAGCCATACCATCAACAGTTGGGCGCATAATTTCATTCATTACACGCTCAAAAACGTCTGGAGTCACAACTGGAGCAGGAGAGTAGGCACCCATACCACCTGTGTTAGGACCTTGGTCACCTTCAAAAATACGTTTGTGATCTTGTGAAGTTGCCATTGGTAAAATGTTTTTACCGTCAATCATACAAATGAAAGAAGCTTCTTCACCAGCAAGGAACTGTTCAATTACAACACGTGAGCCTGCATCACCAAATTTGTTGCCTGCAAGCATGTCATCAATTGCTGCAAAAGCTTCTTCATTGGTCATTGCAACGATAACGCCTTTACCAGCCGCAAGACCGTCAGCTTTAATTACAATTGGTGCGCCATTTTTTTCAACATAAGCTTTTGCTGCATCAACTTCCGTAAATACTTCATAAAAAGCAGTTGGAATGTTGTGGCGTTTTAAAAAGTGCTTAGCAAATGCTTTTGAACCTTCAAGCTGTGCTGCATATTGAGTAGGTCCCCAAATTTTTACGCCTGCTTCACGCGCAGCATCAACAACACCATTTACTAATGGCGCTTCTGGGCCAACAACAATCAGTTCAACATTATTTTCTTTAGCAAAAGCAATAATTGCCGGGTTGTCTAAAATATCGAGCTGAACGTTAACGCATTTTGGTTCTGTTGCAGTTCCTGCGTTACCAGGCGCAACGAAAACTTGAGTAACTTTGGCATCTTGCGCGATTTTCCATGCTAAAGCATGCTCACGACCACCACTACCTAAAACTAAAATATTCATTTTTAATTTGTTCCTTAACTTTAATCCTTTTTCATCCCCCTCTATTTCTCAAGGTGGAGAGATAGTTCCATTATTGTGGAAAACCCTCCTGAATAAAAGGAGGGTTAGGGAGGACTAAATTTAAATTAGTGGCGGAAATGGCGCATCCCAGTGAAGACCATTGCAATGCCAGCTTCATCAGCAGCTGCAATAACTTCTTCATCACGCATAGAACCACCCGGTTGAATAATGCATTTAATGCCAGCTTTTGCTGCATTATCAATACCGTCACGGAACGGGAAGAATGCATCAGATGCCATAACTGCGCCTTCAACAACCAGACCAGCATGCTCAGCTTTAATTGCTGCGATACGTGCTGAGTTAACACGGCTCATTTGGCCTGCACCTACACCAATAGTTTGACGGTTTTTGGCATAAACAATAGCGTTTGATTTTACGTATTTCGCAACTTTCCATGCGAAAATAAGATCATCAATTTCTTGTTCTGTTGGTGCACGTTTAGTCACAACTTTAAGATCATCTTTAGTAATCATGCCCAAGTCTTGGTCTTGAACAAGTAAGCCGCCGTTAACGCGTTTATAGTCAAGTTGTGGAGCACGTGCATCAATTGCAGGTAATTCACCACATACTAAAACACGAACATTTTTCTTCGCGCCAGTAACTTCAAGTACACCATCAGCAATACTTGGAGCAATAATTACTTCAACGAATTGGCGATCTACAATTGCTTGAGCAGTAGCAACATCTAACTCACGGTTAAATGCAATAATACCGCCGAAAGCAGATTCTGGATCTGTTGCGTAAGCTAAATCATAAGCAGCTTTAATACCGTCTAAAGAAACGGCAACACCACAAGGGTTAGCATGTTTTACGATGACACAAGCTGGTTTTGCAAATGATTTTACGCACTCAAGGGCAGCATCAGTATCGGCAATGTTGTTATAAGACAATTCTTTGCCTTGTAATTGTTTTGCAGTAGAAACAGAAGCTTCTTTTGCATTTGCTTCAACATAGAAAGCAGCAGATTGGTGTGGATTTTCACCGTAACGTAAATCTTGTGCTTTGTTTAATTGGGTATTGAACGTACGAGGGAATAAATCTGCTTCACCTTCGGCCTTACCAACGCGAGCGCCTAAGTAAGAAGCAATCATGCCGTCATATTGAGCTGTATGTTCAAATGCTTTAACCGCTAAATCGAAGCGTGTTTCGTAAGAAAGTGAACCAGAAGATTTTAATTCGCTAATAACTGTATCGTAATCTGAAGCATTTACCACAATACCGACAGATGCATGGTTCTTAGCAGCAGCACGTACCATTGTTGGACCACCGATGTCGATATTTTCGATAGCATCAGCAAGAGAACAGTTAGGTTTAGCTACTGTAGCCGCAAATGGGTAAAGGTTAACTACAACTAAATCGATTGGATCGATGTTGTGTTCTTGCATAACAGCTTCGTCTAGACCACGACGAGCCAAAATACCGCCATGAATTTTTGGGTGTAGTGTTTTAACACGGCCATCCATCATTTCCGGGAAACCGGTATGTTCAGATACTTCAACAACAGCAATATTATTATCTTTAAGCAACTTGTATGTGCCGCCTGTAGATAATAATTCTACCCCTAAAGCTGCAAGGTTTTGAGCAAATTCGACAATTCCTGTTTTGTCTGATACAGAAATCAAAGCACGTTTAATAGTCATGATGTTCAAGTCAACAATTTCAAGTCTACGGATTAAAACCAATTAGAAGCACAAAAAAAATGCCCACGAAGCCGTGAGCATTTTATCATTTATTCACTCATTAAACCGTGAGCTTTTAACTTTTTACGTAAAGTGCCACGGTTGAGTCCAAGAATTTCTGCGGCACGTGTTTGGTTACCACGAGTATATTCTAGAACTACAGATAAAAGAGGTTTCTCCATTTCTGCTAGCACCATGTCATATACCTGAGATGGTTGCTCACCTTGCAATTGTGCAAAATAATGGCGAACTGCGCGATCCACGTGGATGCGAAGAGCAACATCAGATTGTGCAGTAAAAATAGGAGATTTGCTATTCATGCGAGTTAATCCGAAAATCAAATACTAGCTTGGGTAAAGTAGTATATAAATGTGGTCTAAAAATACGGAGTCCTGTTTTAGATCCTAAAACAGTGACTCTAAAACATAAGAACAATTAGCTTGCCATATTTCTTCGTATTGAGTAAAAAATAAGCGTAACAATAATTAAATATTTGTTACAGCCCCCTCAAAAACAAAAAAAGTTAGGCTATGCGCTTAATGTAGAAAAGCACACATGCTTAACAGTATATTTTTTGAATTGAGAGCGAGGAGTATATGAGTCAAAGCTTTCGTGGCGCGTATCATACCATTGTCTAGGAAAAAGTGAGCAAATTAACTGCATTTTTTTTTAATTTTTTTTCACTTTTTTTACAAATTAGGGGTGGACAATTTCTAATCGATAATTTACTAGGCTTTTTTTGCTTTTATTTAGCTCAACTTGGAATCTAAAAGGTGTATTGGTCGGAATACGTTGAATACCCCGTAAATTTTCGACCAAGTATTGTTGAGGGGTAAAAATGATTTCTTCTTGATCGGTTTCTTTGCCAAAGCTGAGTTTTAGGTTGGGTAACTCAATACTTTTATTATTCTGATTTATGAGAACACCTGAAAGTTGAGTATGCTCTGTACCAATTTTACGTAGCTTTACTTTTTCTATATAAAGAAGTTGATATTGTTCAGCTGACTTGTTGCAATGCAATATTTGACAAACATAATTAAATGCATGGCTAATCGCAGGGCTTTGTTGCATGAGTTTAGGGTTAAACCAAAGAATCTGAAAAGTAAAAACCAAAATCAGAATCAGATTTGCAGAACTCCAAAGCGTATAGTACAACCAGCTATGCTTTTTACCGTTATCTTGTTCAGGAGAGGTTGCTTGCTCAGCCAAATTAAGGTTAGGAAGAGCATTAATAGGTTCATTATGGAAGTAATTTAAATTATTCAAATAAGTCAAAAGATCAATATTAGAGTTTTCAACTTTTTGATCAAAGATATCTAACACATGAGAATGGGTCATATATCGTGTTTGCATAGAGCCATGAGCTAAAGCAGATGAATTTACCGTTTCCGGCTGCTCAACATTTACTAAATTAGTCAGAGCATTAAAATTTAAATTACATTTAGGGCAACAAACCATACCCTGAGCAACAGTTAACTGAGTAAGAGAAACTTTATAAACTGTTAGACACTTAGGGCAGCGGGTTTGTTTTTCATTCATGAGTTAAAACATCTCAATTTGTTGTTTTACGTTTTCCTGAAATGCGGCACCAGTTTTCTTCGCGCTTTTCGACATCTAATATATCAAAAAATTCAGAATAAACACCTGAAACATCAGCAACTTGCTCTTCGATTACACCAGCAAGTGCGAAATCACCATCAGATTTAAGTAATTTTGCAAACTCTGGCGCAAGTGCCATTAAAGGACCCGCTAAAATATTTGCGACTAAAACATCTGCTTGTTGAGGTTTGAATTCTTGATCAAACTCTTCAGGAAGACCTACGTATAAACGGTCTAATACACCATTGAGTTCTGCATTTTGTTTAGTTGCTAAAACTGCTTGTGGGTCGATGTCTGTCGCATAGACTTTCTTAGCGCCTAATAATAAAGCTGCAACACCTAAAATGCCTGAGCCACAGCCATAATCAATCACGATCTTATCTTTAACATCAGTTTTACCTAACCATTGTAAGCATAAGAAAGTACTTGCATGATTACCTGTACCAAAAGCAAGGCCTGGGTCAAGCTTAATATTTGTAGCATCTGCTTCTGGTGGCTCTAACCATTCAGGAACAATCCAGAATTTTTCCCCAATCTGAATTGGTTCATAATAATCCATCCATGCGCGTTCCCAAACTTGATCTTCAAGTTCTTCATGACGCATCGGCACATCTGGAAGTTGTGCTTTTAAGAAAGCTTCTAAAGTATCAACATCAATTGGGTCTTGTTCGTCTTGTTGGTAAATACCAGTAACAATGACTTTGTTCCAGAGTGGTGTTTCACCTGGTAATGGTTCCAGTAAAGCCTGATCTTCGGCATCATCCAAAGTTACGCTTACCGCACCTAGAGACATTAAAAGTGTTTCTGTGAATTCAACTTGTTCTTGATCAACGGTAATGTGTATTTGTAACCACTTCACGAAAAGGACCTAAAATTTTATTTAAAGGCATATTGTAGCTGACTAGAGTAGTTTAAAAAAGAAAACGGCCCATCTTTAATGGACCGCTTTTTGAAAATGATGATGTGATATAGGAGAATATAAAACGATTTCTCTATATCTTAAGTTAAAACTGTATTAAGGAGCAGGGGCCTTGAATTGTAATTTGCCATTTTCGTTCGGCTGGCAAGTACCATTAAAGGTTACACCGTTGTGATTGTAAGAAACCCATTCACCTTGCTGTTTTTTTGCACATACTCGAATTTGTTTTTGAGTTTCAGCTTTACTCGTGTCAGCAGCGTGTGTAAAAGTTACGCCTGAAAAACAAATTAGAGATGCTGTTAAGATTTTCAACATGGTCGTTTTCATTTTGTGTTCCTTCTAGTTGCGTTAATTTTAAAGTCATAGAAGTGCTGTACGTTTTTTATTCTAAAATGAAAAAGTTTTAAAAACATTCACTTTGTATTGAATTCATGAAACAAAATGTCAAAACATGTGGCTTACCGTAAATCATGTCACGACAATTTTGTAATTATGTACATCTATAAGCAGATAATTTTGCTATAATGTTCCGTCTTTTTTTTCTGGTGTTTTTGTACTCATGCACTATCCTAAAGTTTATGATGTTATCGTTATCGGTGGCGGTCACGCAGGTACGGAAGCGGCGCTTGCTGCTGCGCGTATGGGACGACAGACTTTGCTTTTGACCCATAACATTGAGACTTTGGGTCAGATGAGCTGTAACCCAGCGATTGGTGGTATTGGTAAGTCACACTTAGTTCGTGAAATTGATGCGCTTGGCGGTGCAATGGCTTTAGCTGCCGATAAAGGTGGTATTCAATTCCGTATTTTAAACTCGCGTAAAGGTGCTGCAGTACGTGCAACGCGTGCTCAGGCTGACCGTGTTCGCTATAAAGCTGCGATTCGTGAGACCTTAGAAAACCAAGCAAATCTTGATATTTTCCAACAGGCGGCTGATGACCTGATTGTTGAAGGCGATACAGTTAAGGGTGTTGTGACCCAAATGGGTATCCGCTTTGATGCAAAAACTGTTGTGTTAACTACTGGTACATTCTTGGGCGGTGTTATTCACGTTGGTTTAGAGAAATCAAGCGGCGGTCGTGCTGGTGATCCTCCTTCTATTGCTCTTGCTCAGCGTCTTCGTGAGTTGAAATTACCGGTAGGCCGTTTAAAAACAGGTACACCTCCACGTATTGATGCACGTTCAGTTGATTTTTCTGTTATGACACCACAACCAGGCGACTTCCCGTCTCCGGTAATGTCGTTCATGGGTGATGTGGCTATGCACCCAGAACAAGTGAACTGCTATATCACGCATACTAACGAAAAAACTCATGACATTATTCGTGGTGGCTTAGACCGTTCACCAATGTATACCGGTGTTATTGAAGGGGTAGGTCCACGTTACTGTCCTTCAATTGAAGATAAGATTCATCGTTTCTCTGATAAAGACTCGCATCAGGTATTCTTAGAGCCAGAAGGCCTTGATACACATGAACTTTATCCAAATGGTATTTCGACTTCATTACCATTTGATGTTCAGTTTGAACTTGTGCGCTCGATTCGCGGTATGGAAAATGCCCATATCTTACGTCCGGGTTATGCAATCGAATATGACTATTTCAACCCGCAAGCTTTGAAATTTACCCTAGAAACCAAAGCAATTAACGGCTTGTATTTTGCAGGGCAAATTAATGGTACTACCGGTTATGAAGAAGCTGGTGCCCAAGGTTTACTTGCAGGCTTGAATGCTGCACGCCGTGCATGGGAACAAGAAGAATGGACACCTAAACGTGACCAAGCTTATATGGGTGTATTGGTTGACGACTTGATTACCCTAGGTACGAAAGAGCCATACCGTATGTTCACTTCACGTGCGGAATATCGTTTGATGTTACGTGAAGATAATGCCGATCAACGTTTAACAACTATTGGTCGTGAGCTTGGTTTGGTTGATGATGTTCGTTGGGCAGCTTATTGCGAAAAAATGGAAGCTGTTGAGCGCGAAACATCTCGTCTACAACATTTATGGGCGGCACCTAACAACCCAATGGGTAAAAAGTTTGTTGAAATGACAGGTGCTGATTTAAGTAAAGAATGTAGTGCGATTGACTTGCTTAAACGTCCTAATATTAATTTTGGCCAAATTGCGGAACTTACAGGTTCTGAAGTTTCACAACAGGTCGGCGAGCAAATTGAAATTGCTGTTAAATATGAAGGTTATATTAACCGTCAGCATGAAGATGTAGCTCAATTAAAACGTCTTGAAGAAACTAAAATTCCTGCTGATTTTGATTATGACGTCGTTTCAGGTTTATCTCGCGAAATTACTCAGAAGTTGAAAACAGTTCGTCCGGAGACATTAGCTCAAGCGAGCCGTATTCCTGGTGTTACCCCAGCTGCTGTTCAGCTTGTAATGATCACGATTCGTAAAAATAATATGACGAAAAAAACGGCTTAATTATTTAAGCGTGTAAAAAAGCCCGGTTAAGACTGGGCTTTTTTATTTTCTGATCAAAAAATATATGGAATTTTCCTAAGCATCAAAAGAGATTTTGCATCCTTTTTTTCTTATTTCACAAGTTTTAAAGCGAAAGTTATATTAAATTCACGTTCAAACAAGAGGGCTTTAAACATGACAATGAAATCAATTCGCTACAATGGATATGAAATGGCATGCCAATGCTCATGTTCAACATAGCGCAAAAGAAGAAGCAGATCAGTTTTGGTGGGGGAAAACATATTGATCTGAAAATAAATAAAAGTATAAATGCCAATATAAAATTAAGAAAATTACAATTCAAAATCTAAAGAGAACCATATGGTTCTCTTTTTTATATCTACTGATTATTTGCTATCAGGCTCAATTTCTCGCACAGCATTGTGTACTTGGACTGGCTCAATATGAAGCAGTTTTTTACCAAAACTCCGTAACCACCATACGAGTTGGGATGTAAATGGAACGGTCGCCGTAACTTCGACAATATTTTCTTCAATTGGGGTAATGGTCTGATCTTTACTTAACTGACTTTCATAAAAAGTTTTAGCAGTTTGCTCGGTCATGGTTAAAGTAAGCTGAATAGATTCAGTAGGTTGGTTGTAATCTACTCTGAAACCTAAAGCCCCTGAGTCAATATAATGGTCAATATCGAAATTGACAGGGTGTAAAGCCCGACTTTCTAAAACTTTAGCGGATTTGAATCGATGCAAGGCAAATGTTTGTACTTCAGTTTTATCATGGCGAGTACAAATTAAGTAAATCACAGCACCTTTTTGGACCAAAGCAAGAGGATTTAAAATATAAGTTTTATCTTCACCTTGATTTACACGGGCCCGATAGACACACTCAATCTGTTTGTCTTGTAGTAGACCTTCATAAATTGCCTGTTGAGCAGCACGGTCCACTACAGGTGGAATAAGAGGTTGGCTTGCTGGCACAATACGGACACGATTAATCCACTGTCTCACATTATTTTGTGTAGACAGACTACGTTTTGCCAAATCAAACCAAGGCCCCATCTCGTCAAGGAGACTGGGTGGAAGTAAATGTTTGAGATGTTCCTCAACCATCATAAAAGTTACAGCTTGAGAGCTTGTCATATGCGGTAAGCTTTGAATTGGTGCATCTGATTGCCAACGCCAGCCTTGAGGTACAGCTTTATTACTTTCAATTGGAAAACGCTGAGCAATTTGGTTTAAATCACGCTGAATTGTCCTTAAACTGATTTCAATACCTTCACGCTCAAGCATTTCTTGCAATTCTCGAGTTCCGATCCATTTACCGGTAGGAAGGCGAGATAGAATCTGCCATTGGCGATATAAACTATTTGAAGTTTCTTTTTCCGTTACAGACATAAGCGTAATACATCTATATCCAATTGCTTTGGTGTCAACACAATAAAAAAACTTTACAGATTTAGCAAGTTTGTCAGATTCGGTTTATAGCAGCTTTTACAATCAATGCTAAAATTTAGAAGAAAGTTATAACAATGATACTCAATAAGCATTATAGATATAAGTGGCACTGAAATTGCTTATTTAAAAATGAAATATAGA
Organism: Acinetobacter sp. 148; assembly: GCF_031196675.1. NCBI lineage: Bacteria > Pseudomonadati > Pseudomonadota > Gammaproteobacteria > Moraxellales > Moraxellaceae > Acinetobacter > Acinetobacter sp. 148. The sequence goes on from NZ_JAVIMT010000090.1 coordinate 186,774, forward strand.
TAAATGATAAGACGAGGTTGCTATGTCAGAACAAGAGAAAGACCTACAAGCCGATATTGATTATTTTTTACAGGAACAGGCGACCAACGCATTACTTAACCAAACTTCGTTTATAGAAAATCTTTCCGTACAGTCGAACCTATTTGAACAACTAAAATCGCAGTTTTTTAATGAGATGTTAGATGATGCAACATCTAACGGTGTGGCCTCTAAAAAAATTGAACAATGGCTGAGCATTCGTACTTTGGATGAGTTGAAACAATTAAATGCGGAGGCTAAGCAACATTTTCTCTATCACGGCATTACATTTAACGTATACGGTGATAAGGAAGGAGTGGAGAGAACGATACCTTTTGATCTCATTCCAAGGGTTATTGAAAAAAAACAGTGGGAAAAAATCGCAGCTGGCTGCGCACAGCGAGTTAAAGCGCTCAATTATTTTTTAGATGACATCTATCATGGGCAACATATTTTAAAAGAGCAATTAATTCCGGAAAGTCAGATTATTTGTCATGAGGCTTTTCAGCCCCATATGCTTAAACACACGCTAAAAGGCAAAATTTATTCTCAAATTAGCGGAATAGATATTATTCGTGACAGTGAAGGCGAGTTTTTTGTACTTGAAGATAATTTAAGAACGCCATCTGGCGTATCTTATATGATTGAATGCAGGAATATTAGTCAGCAACTCATGCCTGAGCTCTGCGCTGCTAACAATCTGCAAGGTATTGAACACTATCCAAGCTTATTAAAAGAAATACTTCAAGAAAACTCTGAGGTTGATCAGCCTTTTATTGTGGTCTTAACGCCAGGACGTTTTAACAGTGCTTATTATGAACACGCTTTTTTAGCACGTGAAATGGATGTGCCACTGGTTACCAATCGAGATTTATTTGTAGAAAATGATCAAGTATTTGTAAAAACGATTCGCGGCCGTCAAAAGGTTGATGTGATTTATCGCCGTTTAGATGATGATTTTTTAGACCCACTTGCATTTAGACCTGATAGTGCTTTAGGTGTGGCAGGTTTAATGTCTGCTTATTTACAAAAAAATGTAGTAATTGCCAATGCACCCGGCACTGGAGTAGCTGATGATAAATCGATTTATCCATATGTTGATCAGATGATCCAATATTATTTGGGTGAAACACCAATTTTGAAGAATGTACCTACTTACCAGTGCCGTGAGAAAGAACATCTGGACTATGTACTGGCTCATTTAGATCAATTGGTCATTAAAGAAGCTCAAGGATCGGGTGGATATGGCATGTTAATTGGTCCTAAAGCAAGCTCATGTGAAATTGATGAATTTAGACAAAAACTGCTTGCTACACCGCATGAATATATTGCCCAGCCAACATTGGCTTTATCGGTTGCACCGACTTTAACTACAGCAGGGGTGGCTGAGCGCCACATCGACCTACGCCCGTTTGTACTCAGTTCTCCTTATCGGACCGAAATTGTGCCCGGAGGTTTAACACGAGTAGCCATGCAGGCAGGTTCTTTAGTCGTTAACTCCTCACAAGGAGGAGGTATTAAAGATACATGGGTCGTTGAAACGCTACATTCTTAATGGTTGGTTAAAGAGGAAATTTATGGTTTTACTCAATTCGAGTGCGCACCACATTTATTGGTTGGGTCGTTATTTAATGCGAATTCAATTTGCTGTATCACATTTGCCATTTACAGATGATGCTAAAGCAGCCCAATTTGCAGCAGCATTTGGGCTAGTCATTGATCAAGCAGAATTACTGAATTGCTATATGTTGGATACGAAACAAACATATTCATTACTGAATCAGTTCGCTATTGCTAAAGATAATATTCAAGAGTTAAGAGGAATATTATATTCAAATGCCTATGCAGAATTAAATCATGCGATTAAGGGAGTCCAAGCTCATCCTGATTCATTAAAGCAGGCTTTAGCGAAATGTAATCATATACTTGATGCTGAACATGAAGATATAGCGTTATTTCTGCATTTAGGACAAAAGATAGAATTATTTGATATACAACTACGTTTTCAGCAAGACGTTACACAGCTCTTGCAGGAGCTAGAAAAATTACTTCAACAGCTGAATGACTTAGGATGGAATAAATTAACCCAACCATGGCAATTATTAAAAGATCATCCAAATTGGGATGCTTATTATAATTTTACCCAGCAGTTGGAATATATGTTCGAGGCATAATTATGAAATTGATGGTTAATCATCAAACGCATTATAACTATACTGAAACTGCTAAAAACAGTATTCAGTATATCAAGATGATGCCTCAAACATCGCTGCATCAACATGTTATGAATTGGGCAATCAGTGTACCTGGTGACAAGACGCTCAAAAGAGATATTTTTAATAATTTTTGGATAACGGCTAGCCAGCGTTATGAGTATCAGCACCTTACTTTTATGGCACAAGGTATTGTAGAGCTTCTAAATACAGAAATAGGAGGAGTAGATGTATCTATACCAATAAATCTATTTCTCCAAAGTACAGAGGCCACTAAATATAATGCTGAAATGTTGGATTTTGCCCAGAGAATTGTAACTGTCAAAGATCGACAACATATTGCTTTGCTCAGTGAAAATATTCTGCAAAAGATGCCATATCAACCGGATAGTACATCTGTTCATACAACGGCTACGCAAGCCTTTCAGGCAGGTCAGGGGGTGTGTCAAGATCATGCACATGTTTTAATCGCTATGTGCCGTGCGTTACAATTACCAGCACGTTATGTCTCTGGTTATCTATTTGATCAAAATTCTCCACACCTTGCCAGTCACGCTTGGGCGGAGGTATTTTTAGATAATCAGTGGTATTGTTTTGATGTGAGCAATCAATTGTTTACACCAAAGCATCATATTTATCTTGCTGTTGGTCGGGACTATCTCGATGTTGCGCCCATTAGGGGAGTGCGAGAAAAAGGTGGTACTGAAAATATGATGTCTGTGGTTCAAGTGCTGGCTTGTTGAATGTAAAGAGAACGAAATGACCTATTGTTGTGCGCTGAGATTGGAACAGGGTTTGGTGTTTATAAGTGACACTCGAACTAATGCCGGGGTCGATCATATTTCTGTGTTCCGTAAACTGCATACTTTTGGAGTAACGGGAGAGCGGTTTATTGCCTTGCAAACAGCAGGCAATTTAGCAACTACACAAGCGGTTATCGGGCATTTGCAAAATGCACTTATTTTGCAACAAGAGCCTAATTTATATAGCATTAATACTATGTTTGAGGTGGCTGATCTAGTCGGTAAAACCTTGAAAAGCGTTTTAGAAGATATCAGTTCAGATACCCAAGAACAAATGAATTATGCCTGTAGTATTTTAGTGGGTGGGCAAATCAAAGGCGGAGATATGCAGCTTTATAATGTTTATCCGCAAGGCAATTTTATTTGTGCCACCACAGATACGCCTTACTTTCAAATTGGCGAAAGTAAATATGGCAAACCTATTTTAGATCGAGCTTTATATTATGCGATGCCATTAGATGATGCTCTTCGTTGTAGTTTAATTTCATTTGATTCTACATTGCGTTCTAATGTCTCTGTTGGTTTGCCGTTAGATGCATTGGTTTATAGTAAAGATAGTTTTGTGATCCCTATGGGTAAGCGAATTACTGAAGATGATCCATATTTTTCACAAATTAGTCGTCAATGGTCAGATACGTTACGCCGTGGTTTACAGGAAATGCCAAAACCTACAGATGATTATTGGCGCTAAAATTTATTCAAAAAAAATCCAAGCAGTGCTTGGATTTTTTATTTAGTGAACTTTAAGTACCCTGACGGACTGGGCGAGAACTTAGACGGCAAAGTAATTCATAGCCGATTGTGCCATTTGCTTCAGCCACATCATCAACTAAACGGTAATTTCCCCAAAGTTCAACTTGGGTGCCAAGTTTTACTTGAGTATTTGTCACATCAATCGCAATCATATCCATACTTACACGGCCCACAACTGGGCAAAGTTTACCATCAATAGCGACAAAATTTTGCTTAACATAAGCTCTTGGATAACCATCACCATAGCCAATAGAAACAATGGCGATATCCATAGCCTGTTGAGCACAAAAAGTAGAGCCATAACCTACGTGTTCACCAGCTTCAATATGGTTTAACGCTATTATTTCTGCAGTAAAAGTCATGACAGGTTTCAAATCAAGATCATGCACTGTTTTATCTGCAAAAGGTGAAGCGCCGTAGAGCATAATACCAGGACGTACATAGTCAAAATTTAGTTCTGGCCATTTAAAGATGGCAGCTGAATTACAGCATGATGCTAAAATTGGATCGCAAGTTTCTTTAATATGCAAAAATTGCTGTTTTTGTTGTTCATTTAAAGGGTGGTCTACATCTGCATTTGCAAAATGCATAGCAAGTACACATGTAAAACCTTCAGACTTTAATGTCTTAATCACTTCAATAATTTCTGGGTTTTTAAAACCTAAACGGTTCATACCGCTATTTAATTTAACCCATGCTTTTAAGCCTTGGGCAATATATGCTTGTTTGTGTTTAATTAACCATTCAAACTGTTGTTGATGGTGAATGACGCATTCAAATTTTTGTTCAATTGCGATGGGCATTTCATCTTCAGAAAATACCCCTTCAATTAAAGTAACTGGTTGCTTGAAACCGAGTTCACGGATTTCTAATCCTTCTTGTAGGCAGGCGACACCAAAGGCATCTGAGGCATTTAAGGCTGCTAAACAGTCTTTGACTCCATGTCCGTATGCATTGGCCTTTACCATGCTTACGATTTTTGAATTTGCTGCGAGTTGTTTGACACGGTTTAAATTATATTGAAGCGCTTGGCGATCAATATAAACTGTTGCTTGACGCACCCTCATTTACTCCTTTGGGCTAGAGATAGAGTTTATTCTTCATCATCATATTGGCTGTAATACTCAGGAGAGAGATTACTAAACCGAGTATATTGGCCTTCAAAGGCAAGGCGAACGGTACCAATTGGACCATTACGCTGTTTACCGATGATAATTTCTGCGGTGCCTGCTTCTTTCGATTCTTTGTTATAGACTTCATCACGGTAAATAAACATGATTAAGTCGGCATCCTGTTCAATCGCACCAGATTCACGTAAGTCAGACATTACTGGGCGTTTATTCGGTCGGTTTTCCAGACTTCGGTTAAGCTGAGATAGTGCAATCACAGGACAGTTCATTTCTTTAGCTAAAGCTTTTAAGCTACGTGAAATTTCCGAGATCTCACCAACACGGTTGTCACCCATGCCCGGAACTTTCATCAACTGTAAATAGTCGACCATGATACAGCCAATTTTACCATCATGCATTTTTGCGATACGTCTAGCTCGGGCACGAACTTCAGTAGGTGGTAGGGCAGAGGAATCATCAATATACAAATGCATTTGTTGAAGTTGCAGAATGGTACCCGTTACTTTAGTCCATTCATCAGCATCTAAATTACCTGAACGTAAATGCCCTTGATGCACTTTACCCATAGCTGAAATGAGACGCATCGCAATAGAGTCTGCTGGCATCTCCATAGAGAAGACGAGAGCTGGGAGTTTATTGTATTGCAAAACACTTTCAACCAAGTTCATGGCGAAAGTAGTTTTACCCATAGACGGACGTGCTGCGACAATAATCAAATCACCCGGTTGCATACCAGAGGTTTTATTATCGAGCTCTAAGAAGCCAGTCGTTAAACCAGTAATATTTCCGTCTAATTTTGAAAGCTCATCAAGTTTACTAATCACATCGGCAGTTACAGAACTAATTGCTTTAGGTCCAGAATCTTTTTTATTGTTGTTATGTTGTTCTGCTAAAGAGAAAATACTCGTTTCGGCTAAATCTAAAATTTCACTTACACCTCGACCTTTTGTGTCGTAAGCATTTTGTAAAATTTCAGTACTTACCTTAATCATACTGCGTAGTGTAGAAAATTCTTTAATTTTAGTCGCATAAGTTTCAAGATTATAGAAACTCGAAGGTGAGTCAGCCATAAGCTGCATCAAATATTCTTCACCGCCAATCGCATCGAGTAAATTTTGTTTTAAAAGCCAGTCGTTGACTAAAACCGCATCATAGGGTGAGTTTTCCTGTGCTAATTTTTCAATTGCACGATAAATATATTTATGACGAGTGGCATAAAAATCATTTTCTTTGAGTAAGTCACTGACTTGTTCAAAAGATTCAGCTACGGTCATCAGCGCCGCAAGTACAGCTTGCTCAATGGCTAAATTGTGTGGGGGAGTGCGAAACTCTTTAAGTTGGCCTGATTCACTCGTCTTATTTTCTGTTGGAGATGAAAGGGTTAAAGAAGTGGCATTCGCCTGAGACATAATTAGACCTGATGATAAAATGTGTACACAAAAAGGGTTTTAAGCCGAGAACTATCTTAAAACAAAACTAAATAAACTACCTAATTAAAAAACCAATTAAACTGAAGAACTGATCAGGAATTAATATATCTAATTTTATTGCTTAAATTTAAGAGATAAAAAAAGAGCATGCGTAAGCATGCTCTTTTTTTGATGAGAAATTACTCAGATACGATAGTAACGAGAACTTCTGCAACAACATCATGGTGCAATTGAATTGCGATGTTGAATTCACCAGTGTGACGAAGCGCACCGTTTGGTAAACGAACTTCTGCACGGTCAACTGTAAGACCAGCATTCGTTAACGCGTCAGCGATGTCACGAGTACCGATAGAACCGAAGAGTTTACCTTCGTCACCAGCTTTAGCAGTGATAACGATGTTAACTTCGTTCAATTGTTCAGCACGTGCTTGAGCAGCAGCTAATACTTCAGCTTCTTGCTTCTCAAGTTCAGCACGACGAGCTTCGAAAGCAGCAGTGTTAGCTTCAGTAGCTGCAACTGCTTTACCTTGAGGGATAAGGAAGTTACGGCCGTAACCAGCTTTAACTGATACTTTATCGCCTAATTTACCAAGGTTCTTAATGCGTTGTAATAAGATAACGTCCACAGATCACCTCACTTATGGTTGTCAGTGTACGGAATCAAAGACAAGTAGCGAGCTTGTTTGATAGCAAGCGCTAATTGACGTTGATAACGAGCTTTAGTACCAGTGATACGGCTAGGAACAATCTTGCCGTTTTCAGTGATGTACTGTTTTAAAGTATCGATATCTTTGTAGTCGATGTACGCAACATTCTCAGCTGTAAAGCGGCAGAACTTGCGACGACGGTAAAAACGTGCCATTGATGTTCTCCTTATTCAGCTTCTTGAGCAACTTGCTGTGCTTCTTCACGTTGAGCTTTACGCGCACGCTTTTCTTCCGCACTCTTAGCAAGCAATGACTCTTCAGTGATTGCGTGTTCACGACGGATGATAAGGTTACGAATGATCGCGTCGTTATAACGGAATAATTCTTCTAACTCATCAAGCGTAGATTGACCACATTCAACATTCATAAGAATGTAATGCGCTTTGTGAATTTTGTTAATTGGGTAAGCCAATTGACGACGGCCCCAATCTTCTAAACGGTGAATTTGACCATCAGCTTCTTTGATCTGAGAGATATAGCGTTCAACCATACCTACAACTTGATCGCTTTGGTCTGGGTGTACCAAAAGTACGATTTCGTAATGACGCATTGTCAGCTCCTTACGGTTTAAACAGCCCCTAATAAAATTAGAAGCAAGGAGTCATAGCTAAAAATATAAATAGCTACGTCGCAAAAAATGCGAAGGCTGAATTATAGGTAAAAATTAGACTAAAAACAAATCTTTTGATGAGAAATATAAAAGTTATTTGAGAGAGGAGGAAATCCTCCCTTAATTAAAAGAGAGGAAGATTTGGAGCAGGGGATTGATAGGTAAAGCTAAAACTTAAACTTAGCAAAGTAATTAAGATTACTGAGTAAAGGAAAAAGCGTTTAGCCCAAAGTTGGTCGTTTTCGGCTTTAAATCCAATAATTGATAAATAAAACCAGTATGCGGTCAAAGCATTAAAGGTAATCAAGAAAAATACATTGGTGTAGCCAAAACAATATAACCCATTCAAAACAGCTGCAAACAACAGGATATAGATTACACATTCAATTTTCGTGCGATAAATGGAACGTGCTACAGGCAAGATAGGAATTCCCGCATTTTTGTAATCATCAAAACGATAAATTGCAATTGCCCAAGAGTGAGGCATTTGCCATAAAGCGTATGCTAAAAACAAAAGCAAGGCTGCCACATCAAATTGATGAGTTACTGCTGTATAACCAATAACAGGAGGGCTCGCTCCGGAGATACTACCAATGACGGTTTGATGGATTGAGGTACGTTTAGTCCACAAACTGTAAAAACCGACATAGACAATAAAACCAATCATTGCAAACAAAAATGCGTAACCATTTACACCAAACCACAAAATGCTAAAACCCATTACTCCGAGTACGAAAGCATATACAAGCGCAACAGTAGGAGAGATGGTTTTTTTAACAAGTGCACGGTTTTGAGTGCGCTGCATCTTTGTATCAATATCTTGATCTATAACATTATTAACCACACAACCTGAAGCAACAACTAATGTTGTTCCAATGAGAGTGAGCAATAATAATAAGATGTCTATAGAGCCTTGGGCGGCTAAGAAGAAGCCGCCCAAGGTGGTAATGAAATTACCGAAGAGAATTCCTGGTTTAGTCAGGAATAAATACTTTTTCAACATGACAATCAGTTTAGATCATCATATTGTAGTGAAGGTAATTCATAATCCACACAGAACCGATTAAAAGTACAGCGATACATAGGATTGTGTAGATAAATGCAATCATATTCCAACGTTGTTCAGATGATGTATTCATGTGTAAGAAGTACACAAGTTGTACAAGAACCTGAGCAACGGCAGTGATTGCAATCACTGTAACCAAAAGACCGCGGCTGAAACCACCCGCCATCACCATCCCGAATGGGATGATGGTAAGGATGACAGAAAGAATAAAGCCAACAGTGTATTGCTTAAAGTTACCGTGTGACGCACCAGCAGCATTATGCTCATGACTACTCATTAGAGAACTCCCAGTAAGTAAACGACGCTGAATACACAGATCCAAACGATGTCAAGGAAGTGCCAGAACAAGCTTAAGCAAGCAAGACGACGTGTATTCGGTAAAGTCAAACCTTTAGTTTTGATTTGATACATCAGTACCAACATCCACACTAAACCAGAAGTTACGTGGATACCGTGCGTACCTACCAAAGTAAAGAACGATGATAAGAAAGCACTGTGAGTTGGACCATGACCTTCTTCTACAAGGTGATGGAATTCATAGAGTTCCATCCCGATGAAGGTTGCACCAAAAAGGAATGTAATAAATAACCAAGTGATCACTTGATTTACATTCTTTTTATAAGATGCAAGTACCGCAAAACCGAAAGTCACCGATGAAATCAATAAGGCAAATGTTTCAGTTAACACGTAGCCTAATGATTCATGGAACAGGTCATATGCACTTGGAGTTCCTGGTGGAACATGACTGCTTAATACAGCGAACGCAATGAAGAGTGATCCGAAAAGAATCAAGTCACTCATCAAGTATGTCCAGAAACCAAAGACCGTTAAGTCAGTATCATCATGTTCATGATGACCATCATGGCCGTGGTTGTCGTGATGAAGTACTTCAGCCATTTCCTTAGTCCTTCTTCAAGTGTTTTTCAAGTAAAGCATAGCGTTCGTTTTCAATACGCTCAACTTCTGCAGCTGGAACATAGTAATCAACATTCGTAGTGAATGAGCTTACGATCAAGCTAACAACAGCTGCAACGAATGAAACAACAACGAGCCACCAAATATGCCAGATGAGTGCAAAGCCAAGAAGAGTAATGAACATTGCAATGACAAAACCAGCAGCACGGTCAGTCGGCATGTGGATGTCTTCATATTTAGTATTACGTGCGTATGCTACACCGTTCTCTTTGTCAGTCCAGAAACGGTCAATACCGCTTGCATCTGGTTCATGAGCAAAGTTATAGAATGGAGCAGGGGAAGAAGTAGCCCATTCAAGTGTACGAGCATCCCATGGATCGCCTGTGTAGTCCATGTTTTGGTGACGTTGTAAGAAACCAACGATGATTTGCATTAAGAAACATGCAATACCAATTGCAACAAGAACAGCACCGAATAATGCAATCGCAAGGTATGGGTCCCATTCAGGGTTGTCATATGTATTCAAACGACGAGTCATACCCATGAAACCAAGGATATAAAGTGGCATGAATGCAAAATAGAAACCGAAGAACCAGAACCAGAATGCAGCTTTACCCCATGCTTCATTGAGCTTCCAACCAAACATTTTTGGCCAGTAGTAAATGATGCCGGCAAACATACCAAACACCACACCACCGATAATTACGTTATGGAAGTGAGCGATCAAGAATAATGAGTTGTGTACAAGGAAGTCCGCAGGTGGAACAGCCATAAGTACACCAGTTAAACCACCAATACCGAATGTTACAAGGAAGCCAAGCGTCCATAACATTGGAGTAGTAAAGGTGATGCGACCTTTATACATGGTGAATAACCAAGAGAAGATTTTCACACCAGTAGGAATCGCAATAACCATGGTCATGATACCGAAGAACGCGTTAACGTTCGCACCAGCACCCATGGTGAAGAAGTGGTGAAGCCATACAACAAATGCTAATACAGTAATTGCAATTGTTGCATATACCATAGACTTGTAACCGAACAACGCTTTACGAGAGAAGGTTGCAACGATTTCTGAGTATAAACCAAATGCTGGTAATACCAAGATATATACTTCAGGGTGACCCCATGTCCAGATCAAGTTCACATAAAGCATTGGGCTACCGCCAAGCTCATTTGTGAAGAAATGGAAACCGAAGTAACGGTCTAATGTAAGCATCGCAAGAGTACCTGTTAATACAGGGAAAGATGCAATGATTAATACAGCCGTACAAAGTGAAGTCCACGTGAAAATAGGCATATCCATCAATTTCATGCCAGGCGCACGCATTTTGATGATGGTAACGAAGAAGTTAACACCAGATAAAAGCGTACCTAGACCAGAAACCTGAAGTGCCCAGATATAGTAGTCAACACCTACACCAGGAGAATATTGAATACCAGACAGAGGAGGGTAAGCCATCCAACCAGTCGCAGCAAATTCACCTAATACAAGTGAAAGCATCATTAAACCAGCAGCACCAGCGAATAACCAGAAGCTTAAAGAGTTTAATAATGGGAAAGCAACGTCACGAGCACCGATCTGTAAAGGTACAGAGATGTTCATCATACCTACAACTAGACCCATTGCTACGAAGAAGATCATGATTACACCGTGAGCGGTGAAGATCTGGTCGTAATGGTCAGGATGTAAATAACCTTCACCACCGCCTTTAGCGAGGAAAAGTTGTAAACGCATCATGATCGCATCGGCGAAACCACGCAAAAGCATGACAACAGATACGATGATATACATGATACCAATCTTTTTATGGTCTACAGTTGTAAACCATTCTTTCCACAAATATCCCCATTTTTTGAAATAGGTGATACCGCCAAGCACAGCAATTGCACCAAGTGCCATAAAGACCATGGTGACAAGTACGATTGGCTCTGTCGGGATAGAGTCCCAACCCAATTTACCAAAAATCATATCCATGTCTTATTCCCCTTGAGCAGCGTGTTCAGCTGCAACATGAGTTTCTGCTGTTGTATGTGCAGCAGAGTGGTCAGCACCATGATAGTTACTCATATAGTGGTTGATAATTGTTTCAAACAATTTTGGTTCAACTGAAGAGTAATAAGTCACAGGGTGTGGCTTAGTCGGGAACGGTTTCATCGCTTCTGCTTTAGCAAGCGCTTCTTGGTCACCAGCAGCTTTAGCACGATTTACTAAATGCTCGATTTGGTGCTTAGAACGATCGCCATCACGTAAGGTTGCCAATTCAGCTTGGTCAAGCGTAGTTTTTTGAACTGCTTCTGGGTTAATAGTTGTACCATTACCTGCTTTAACAGCCGCTACCCATTCGTTGAATTGTTGCTCTGTAACGCTATGCGCTTTGAAACGCATTTGAGAGAAACCATAGCCTGAGTAGTTAGAAGAGAAACCACGATATACACCAGTTTCATTTGCTAACAAATGAAGGTGAGTTTGCATACCTGCCATTGCATAAATCTGACCGCCTAACTGTGGAATGAAGAATGAGTTCATCGTGAAGTTAGAAGTGATTTTGAAACTTAACGGAGTTTTCTCTGGGAAACGTACTTCGTTAACAGTCGCAATGTTTTGTTCAGGATAAATAAAAATCCACTTGAACTGTTCAGCAATAACCTGAATAGTTAAAGGTGCTTTATCTGATTCTAAAGGACGGTATGGGTCATACTTGTGGGAACCCCACCAAGTTAACCAAGCTAAAATACCAATAATAATGACAGGAATACCCCATACTACAACTTCAATTGCAGTTGAGTGTGCCCATGTAGGTTTATAGTCTGCATCTTTATTTGACGCACGATATTTCCAACCAAACCATAATGCCATGATGATTGAAGGAATCACCACAAGTAACATTAAATAGATCGCAGTCATCATAAGGTCACTTTGACCTTGACCAACTGGACCTTTAGAGTTTAGAAGTACCATATCACCACCACACCCAGTCAAAAGTGCGGCAAGCGTTGATAAAGACAATACAGCTAAAATCGTTTGTCTCATTTTACAACCTCGGTGAAGAGTCCCATTCCCTAATTAAATATGGGATAGCGATTAAAGTGTCGCATGATTGAGAACGCTAGTCTTAAAAATTAGACTTCTCAATGATGTGACACCGCTACGTTGTAGGGCATTATGCCTCATATCGACAAACTAAGCTACACATAAAGTCGTCTGAAATAATTGTTTTAAAACCCGATTTTTTTTGTAGGGTATCTAATTTCAACAGAGCTTTTATTTAAATATCAACTCTCTATGGAAAAAAAGGAGGCGAGGTGCCTCCTTTTTTTTAGACATTAAATGAATGAGTCATTTACTATCATTTGATCACTTTTGTTCTTGCAATTTTGTCATGTAGAGCTTGTCGCTTTTGTCCTAATGCAAAAGCATAGTCAATAATTGTACTAATAGGCATAAATAGTAAGTTTAATATAATGAAAACGACACTTCTTAGAAGGAAGATACGCGTTAAATTAACTTTACCATTGGTTTCGGCATCGACAATTCTAATTCCGACAATTTTTTTACCAATACTTTGCCCAAACTTAGTCAATAAAAATGCTTGAATAGCGAGCATTATCACGACATAAAGTAGCATTGTGTGCCAAGCTTCTATAGGAATAAGGGTAAAAAGCTGCTGTTGAAGTTCAGCTGCTTTAGTTGATGCAACTTCTGCAGATTGCATCTGTTTTTGTAACTCAAAAAGTTGTTTATATTGAGCTTCATTAAAGAAAAAAGACGGAATAGCTGCAATAGGTAGCCAAAGTAATAAGTCAATAATTTTTGCAAGAGCACGAGACGAAATTGAAGCAAGCTCGTGTGTTTTAGTTTCTACACGAATGTGTTGAATGGTCTCATTATAAGGCGTATTTGTATTTGCTGAAAAAGCAGAATAACCAGTAGGTTGATATACAAGTTTACCTTGGGTTAATTCTCCTAAAGCTTTCCATTCTGTCATGCCTTCATGCCAAGCTAAATCAGTAAGCAAAACTTGTTGACTTGCCAACATTTGATTTAGTTGTTCTAAGGTATAAGGCCCAGCTTGTTGATTATTACGTGCCAAGTAAATTTGCATAAGTAAAAATTCTCTATTCTAAAGATGAAAAAAGACCCACGGATGGGTCTTTTTTTATAACAAATTAGATTTGCTTGATTTTTTCTTCAGCAAGGAAGAACCATGTGTCTAAAACCGAGTCAGGGTTAAGAGATACTGATTCAATACCTTGCTCCATTAACCATTTTGCAAGGTCTGGGTGGTCTGATGGTCCTTGACCACAGATACCGACATATTTACCCGCTTTACGACAAGCATGAATTGCCATAGAAAGGAGAGCTTTTACAGCAGCATCACGCTCATCGAACAAGTGAGAAACAATACCAGAGTCACGGTCAAGACCAAGTGTTAACTGAGTTAAGTCGTTAGAACCGATAGAGAAGCCATCGAAGTGTTCAAGGAATTGTTCAGCTAACAATGCATTAGTTGGTAATTCACACATCATGATGACTTTTAAGCCATTCTCACCACGCTTCAAGCCATTTTGAGCTAATAACTCAATAACGCGTTTCGCTTCAGACACTGTACGTACGAATGGGATCATGATTTGGATGTTAGTTAAACCCATTTCATCACGAACTTTTTTAAGTGCGCGACATTCAAGTTCGAAACAGTCACGGAAATTGTCCGAAACATAACGGCTTGCGCCACGGAAGCCAAGCATTGGGTTTTCTTCTTCTGGCTCGTATAACTTACCGCCAATAAGATTCGCATATTCATTTGACTTAAAGTCAGACATACGAACAATAACTGGTTTATCAGCAAATGCTGCTGCAAGTGTAGCAATACCTTCAACTAGTTTTTCAACATAGAATTCTACAGGTGATGCATAACCAGCTGTACGGGTCATTACCGCAGCACGAGTTTCGCGAGGCAAGCTTTCAATGTTCAGAAGAGCTTTAGGGTGAACACCGATCATACGGTTAATAATGAACTCTAGACGAGCAAGTCCAATACCTTCGTTTGGAATTTGAGCAAAGTCAAAGGCACGGTCAGGGTTACCTACGTTCATCATGATTTTGAATGAAAGTTTAGGCATAGATTCGATAGAGTTACGTTGAACTTCAAAATCTAACGCGCCTTCGTAGATGAAACCAGTGTCGCCTTCAGCACAAGAAACAGTAACTTCTTGACCATCAGTCAATACTTCAGTTGCGTTACCACAACCTACGATTGCTGGTACGCCAAGTTCACGGGCAATAATTGCAGCGTGACAAGTACGGCCACCACGGTTAGTAATGATGGCAGCAGCACGTTTCATTACTGGTTCCCAATCTGGGTCAGTCATGTCTGATACAAGTACGTCACCGTCTTGTACTTTGTCCATTTCTTTAATTGAGTTAACAATACGGACTTTACCAGAACCAATACGTTGACCGATTGAACGGCCTTCACAAAGTACAGTACCTTTTTGCTTGAGTAGGTAGCGTTCCATTGTGCCGACATTTTGACGGCTCTTTACAGTTTCAGGACGAGCTTGAACAATATAGATTTGACCATCGTCACCATCTTTTGCCCACTCGATATCCATTGGAGCGCCATAGTGCTTTTCGATAATAAGCGCTTGTTTCGCTAACTCTTGTAACTCGTGATCATTTAACGCGAATTGTTGACGTTCTTGTTTTTCAACGTCTACAACTACAACAGATTTACCCGCTGAACCTTCTTCACCATAAATCATTTTCTGGTGCTTAGAACCAAGGTTACGGCGTAATACCGCGTGTTTACCTGCATTTAATAATGGTTTAGAAAGATAGAATTCATCCGGGTTAACGGCACCTTGTACAACCATTTCACCTAAACCGTAAGATGCAGTAATAAATACAACATCACGGAAGCCAGACTCAGTATCAAGGGTAAACATTACGCCTGCAGCGCCAGTTTCAGAGCGAACCATACGTTGAACACCAGCAGAAAGCGCAACTAGACTGTGTTCAAAACCTTGGTGAACGCGATATGCAATAGCACGGTCATTAAATAATGATGCAAATACTTCTTTTACAGCAATTAATACGTTATCAATACCGCGAATATTCAAGAAAGTTTCTTGCTGACCGGCGAACGATGCATCCGGTAAGTCTTCTGCAGTAGCAGACGAACGAACAGCAACAGCAATATCTGGGTTACCATTTGAAAGTGCAGCAAATGCTTCACGAATTTCTTGTTCTAAGCCAGGTGTAAGTGGAGTCTCTACAATCCATTGACGAATTTTAGCGCCAGTTTCTGCTAAGGCATTTACATCGTCAACGTTAAGCTCTGCAAGTTCTGCTTGAATTCGAGCGTTAAGACCGCTTTGGTCTAAGAACTCACGATAGGCATCAGCAGTTGTTGCAAAACCACCAGGTACCGATACACCAGCATTTGATAAATGGCTGATCATTTCACCCAAAGATGAGTTTTTCCCACCTACGAGTTCGACATCGTGTTTCCCTAATTTTTCTAGACCGATTACGCGCGCTTCCAAAGTTTTCACTCCACTTTTGCAGTATTAATGTCTATCTTGGCATGAAATTAAAAAATAAAGTGCTTAGTTGAGAATTTTACTAAGCGACAGTCATGTAAGATCAGTTTACTATAAAGATTATATAGCACTAAGACAAATGTTTAAGGAGAATTTTAATGTCAGAAAGTAAACAATTTAAGCGGAGTGTTTTTTTTATTTCTGATGGAACTGCGATTACTGCCGAGACCCTTGGACATTCGTTATTAGCCCAATTTCCTAACGTAGATTTTGATATTCACATCATGCCTTATATCACCACTGAAGAGGCCGCAATGGCAGTGGTGGTCGAGATTAACAAGTGTCAGACCAGAGATGGTTGCCTGCCATTAGTATTTGATACTTTGGTCGATCCGCATGTGCGAGAAATTATTAATACGGCTAAAGCGGTTAATCTGGATGTGTTTGAAGGGTTAATTAGTAAGCTGGAACAGGAGCTTGGAACCCCGCCTACAACTTTAGTAGGACAGACTCATGCCGTGACCGATTCGGAGTATTACAAAGCCCGGATTGATGCTGTTCATTTTGCGCTTGATAATGATGATGGAGCACGTACCCGCCATTATGACAAAGCTGATTTAATTTTAATTGGGGTGTCTCGTTCCGGTAAAACACCGACTTCTATTTATCTATCTTTGCAATTTGGTATCCGTGTTGCTAACTATCCTTTAACCGAAGAAGATTTAGATGATAATCGTTTACCGGCAGTTTTAAGAGAGCACCGCAGTAAATTATTTGGTTTGATGATTGATGCAGAGCGCTTGGTTGCCATTCGAAGTGAACGTAAAGCGAATAGCCGATATGCAAGTTTTAGCCAGTGTCAGATGGAGTTGCGAGCTATTGAAGGTATTTATATTTCTGAGGGAATTAAATACTTAAATGTTACCGAAATGTCGATTGAAGAAATTTCTACTCGTATTTTACAAATGACAGGCTTAAAACGTCGTATTGGGTAATTAAGTCAATTATTTATTTTAACCATTCAATTTAAACTTTATTAATATGATTAAATTGAATGGTTTTAAATATAAAATAAATTAAAAATAAAAGTTTTAAATATAAAACCATTTATATAAAAATGTTTTTGATTGGTTAATGTTAAGTGTGTTTTGTGCAAATTAAATATATTCAAAAAGAATAATTTTGAAAAGAAATGTATATAAAAGAATAATCTATATTTTTATAAATGTTTGTTTTTAGGTGGCTTTTAAAAAAACAAATACTTTTTTTCTCCATATTTATTATTTGTGATTAAAGGTGCTAGTTATTTGATTATTGTGATGTATGTCACATTTTTAACTATACTTTCCCATCTCGATATGGGACTATTCGATTCTCAAAATGCTAAAGAAATGTGTTTTTTCATTGGTCTATCTCTTGCCAATTCATTTATACGCTGCTCAGGTTGATGTATTGCGTGAGCAAGCTATTCAAAATTATAGAGCAGGACAAACTCAACAAGCTGTATCTCAACTAGATCAATTGCTAAATAAATACCCGCATGATCAAAAGCTGCTTGCTGATTATCTGTTTATTATGTCAAGTGAAAAAAGGGATCTTACGAATTTTTCACGGTTTTTGGTAAATATTAATTATGTAGACTTTCCAGAATATGCAAAGTTACCTTTAATTCAAAATTTCCGTGATTTTAAGCATTTTAAAACTGCAATTGACTGGTCAAATAAGTTCAATATTCAAAAGTCAGTTGATGGGCGTATTTTATTATCGGTTTTGTATGCTGAAGCTCAAGATGTGGCGAATGCTAAAGATCAGTTGTCGAAGATCGATATTAAAGGTTTAACTGCTGATCAGTTGGTACGGGTTGCATATGCTTATCGTTTAATAAATTTACCAGTAGATGCTTTAGCTACAGTTGAGCATGCTTATCAACAACAACCAAAATCTTCATCCGTTTTACAAGAATATGTTTATGATCTAATTGCTATTGGCTCATATAAGAAGGCACAGCAATTGCTGCAAGCGAGCGAAAAAACTGAACAAACAGTGCAAATGCTGCAGACTTTACAAGTTAGTGAGTTTTCTCAACATATCAACAATGCAATTGCTCGATATAAATATTTAAATCGCGAAGGTCTATCCGATGCCGAAAGCTTTGCTGAATTAGATAAAGTGCTGGAGCAAGGACAAAAAATGCATCAGCAAATGAATCCTTCCGATCCTAATTACTTACGATTTTATTACGATTATTTATATGGATTAGATTTTAGAGGGCGTTCAAAAGCAGTTATAGAGAATTTCACCCAGTTGAATATTCCACTCGAAAAATTACCGGCATATGTACGTCATGCAATTGCGGATAGTTATTTGGCGGAGCAAAAACCGAAAAAGGCCGAGTTTGCTTATAAAACGCTTTTAACCGAAAAGAATTATCCGGATATGACCGTTTATACGGGACTGTATTATTCTTATATTGAACAAGAAAAATATAAGGAAGCTGAACAACTTCTCGCTGAAGTTGATCGGCTTATTCCAACTTATAAATATAGTCAGGCTAAGGGTGTAGATAAAATCAGCCATCCTGATCGTGATGATTATATTGCTTTACAAGGAATGCATTTAGCCTACGCTAATCATCTGGATCAAGCTGAAAAGCATTTTCAAAAAAAAGTAGAGCAGGCGCCTGCGAATGAGAGCCTGATTAATAATCTTGCGCGTGTAGAACGTTGGAGAGAAAAACCGCTAGAGGCAAAAAAAACAATTTCCCGGTTAAATGGTATAGATCCGATTGCTAAAGACACCCGCATTAATGAAATGCAAAATGCTCAAGCTTTAGGTGATATTCCGACATGGCGAAAAACCACACAAAACTTAGTGCAATATTACCCTGATGATAGTGGGGTCATTAAAAGTCGAAAAGAATTAGAAGATCGTAATAGAGCCACAATTTCACACTCAACCACTTGGGGGCAAAGTAAGGCCGACGGTCGCGATACTGTAAGTGGGCAGAATGGTTTAAAAGACCGTGAAATGGAAACGCGTCTTAATAGCCCTTGGATTAAGGATAATTATCGTTTATTCGCTTGGCATCAAGATCGTTATGGTGAGTACCGTTTTGGCGATGTGCATGACCAGCGTTATGGGGTCGGAGCAGAATGGCAGGCGAACCGTAAGGCGTTGGCGGCAATTGTGTCGCAAAGTACGGATGGTGGACAAGCAGGAGTCCGTCTTGATTGGTCCCAATGGCTAAATGACCACTGGCAGTATCAATTGCAATATAACAGTCAGGCTGACATTCCTCTACAAGCCCTTGATGCAGGGGAAGATGGTCAATCTTACCGAGCTGCTGTTACATGGCAAAAAGATGAATCTCGCCAGATTGGCGCGAGTTACGGTTTAACTGATATTAGTGATGGTAACAAACAACAAGAATTTTCAACATTTTGGCGTGAAAGGCTATTCGACGCACCTCATCATATTACTTATGGCACTGTTCGAGGTTTCTACGGTACTAACAGCCAAGATCAAACAGCTTATTTTAGTCCAAGTTCACATTACAGCGCTGAGATGAACTTAAGTCATGATTGGGTGACTTGGCGTGAATATGAGCGTTCATTTAAACAGCATTTTGAAGCGGGTGTAGGCCTTTATAAACAGGCCGATTACTCTGCTAAACCCACTTACTCTTTGCAATATCAACATCAATGGCAGCTATCACGGACATGGCAGCTCAATTATGGAATTGGTTGGCAATACCATCCTTACGATGGACATGATGAACAACATACCTACGGTATTTTTGGATTTGAAGGGCGTTTTTAATGAATAATTTATTGTCGAAAATGTTGGGCTGTGCCTTGGTCTCAACATTGTTGCCTCTGCAATTTGCATATGCCCAGATAGAAAAAGATTTACCAAAAAATCATACGGTTTCTTTAACCTTTCATGATGTCAGGGATGATGTCTTAAAAGAAGGGGATCGGGATATTTATGCAATCCAAACGAAAAATTTAGCACAGTTCTTTGACTGGTTAAGTCAATCTGATTGGAAGCCCATTCGCTTAAAAGATATTGAAGAAGCGCGTAAACAAGGTAAGGAATTACCTCATAATTCTATTTTGTTAACTTTCGATGATGGTGCTTTAAGTAGTTATAGCCGTGTATTCCCATTACTTAAGCAATATCAGATTCCGGCAGTATTTGCACTTCCGACCAGCTGGCTAAATGGCAATACACAAGCTGGCTATGAAGCTTATGGGCAAGGAAATCTAGTCAATTGGAAGCAAGTGCGAGAAATGCAAGCTTCGGGCTTAGCCGAGTTTGCAAGTCATAGTGATGATTTGCATCATGGAGTATTGGCTAATCCTCAAGGGAATGAACAGCCTGTTGCGACTTCTTACGCGTATTTAAAATCACAAAAGCGTTATGAAACGGATGTGGAATATCAACAACGTATTTTACAGGACTTAAAAAAATCATACGCCGTTTTAAAGAAAGAAGTGGGTGTTGAACCTAAGGCAATTATTTGGCCTTATGGTGCTGTGAATGAGCAATTAGAAAAATTGTCTCAAGAAGCCGGCTTTATTTTTTCTTTCAGTTTAGGGCGTGATGGAATGAATAGAGTGAGTGACTCGACTTTTAAACGTAGTTTGGTCACTAATAATCCTACAGCTGAGCAGTTAACAGAGGGTATGATCAATATTCTCAACTTTGAAGAATTAGATTTATTTAAGCAACCTCGCCACTTTGTGAGTATGGACTTAAAACAGTTAGCTGCTTCAACTAATACTCAGTCAGATGAAAAACTAGGGTTATTGTTATCCAAGCTTTATAGCTTAAAGAATAACACATTTATATTGAAACCTTTAGATGATCAAGATGGCGATGGGCAGTATGACATTGCTTATTTCCCAACAACTCAACTAAGCGTCCAGCAAGATATTTTGAACCGAACTTTATGGCAGGCACAGACTCGTGCCGGACAGTCGGTTATTTTAGAGTTGCCTGTATATCCTCAAAAAAATAAACCGTTTTTGGTGGCAGACTTAGCGAAGGATATCGCACGTTTCAATAGTAATTTAAGTGGTATTCAACTTAATGCTGGAACCACTTTAAATTGTGCTATGCAAAGCACAACAATAAAAGAAAATGCCTGTGCTGACCAATTAAAACAGCTTACATATGTGAGCCAGCTTACTCAAAAGGCTGTGAAGCCTTATTTAAACATGAGTAATCAGGCTCAGTTTAGTTTATTGCTTACACCTGATTTTGAACATATTGAAAATTTACCAACGCTTTTAAAAACGCTGTTATCCCAACATGATTTAGTAAATCTTAAGTTCAATATAGTGGGTAAGCAAAAACAGTTTAATCACGTATTAGCAATTTTAAATACGCTTGATTCGAAATATAAACAGCGCATTATGCTGACTTTATCATTACCCGAAAATAGTCAGCAAAATGCCTGGCAAGAAGTGAAACAAGGTCTTTTCAATATTCAGCGCATAGGTATTCAGAAATTTGGGGTTGATGGCTATACCAATGAAAACTCAAAAAATGTTCATGAATATTTATATAACCCGATTAGTTTAAATTCGAGTTCGGTCATGTATCAGCCCTTTGCAGGTCTCGCGACTGAGGGGAAAAAGTAATGAAAGTATTACTCGATATTTTATTTGCTTTTGCCTTTTTATATCCGTTGTTGATGGCTTGGACATGGATGGTAGGAGGTCTCTGGTTTTTCTTTAAAAGGGAATATCATGAGCAGCAACTGCCTGAGCCATCAAGTGAAGGGTGCAGTATTATTATTCCTTGCTTTAATGAAGAAGCTCAGGTCCGACAAACGATTCGTTATGCCTTACAGACAAAATATCCGAATTTTGAAGTCATTGCTGTAAATGACGGAAGTAGTGACAGCACTGCAGAAATTCTTGATGAACTGGCAGCTCAAGATGTCCGATTAAGAGTTGTGCACCTGGCAGAAAACCAAGGTAAGGCCGTAGCTTTAAGATCGGGAGTGTTAGTAAGTAAATACGAATATCTAGTTTGTATTGACGGAGATGCTTTATTACATCCTCATGCAGTACTTTGGCTTATGCAGCCTTTTTTTAATTTTCCAAGAATTGGTGCTGTAACTGGTAATCCTAGGATTTTAAATCGCTCAAGTATTTTAGGTAAATTACAAGTTGGCGAGTTCTCTTCAATTATTGGCTTGATTAAGCGCGCACAAAGAACATATGGCCGTATTTTTACAGTATCAGGCGTAATTGCAGCTTTTAGAAAGACCGCTTTGGTTCGCGTGGGCTTTTGGTCTGATGACAAAATTACGGAAGATATTGATATCTCTTGGAAGCTCCAAATGGACCATTGGGACATTCAATATATTCCTCAAGCACTTTGTTATATCTATATGCCGGAAACCTTTAAAGGCCTTTGGAAACAGCGTTTACGCTGGGCACAAGGTGGGGTAGAGGTATTATTAGAATATATTCCGAAAATGTTCAAACTGCGCTTGCGCCGTATGTGGCCGGTAATGCTCGAAGCTTTAGTCAGCATTATTTGGTCATATGTGATGATTATGATTTTTATTCTATTTTTTGTGGGATTGTTTGTGGATTTACCGCAACAATTTCAAATTAATTCACTCATGCCGCAGTGGTATGGCGTGATATTAGGTGGAACATGTCTTGTTCAATTTCTAGTAAGTTTATGGATAGACCATCGTTATGATCGTGGTCGGCTTTTTAGAAATTATTTTTGGGTAATTTGGTATCCATTATTTTTCTGGTTACTGACGTTATTTACCAGTGTTGTTGCAGTACCCAAAACTATATTTAACACCAAAAAACGTGCTCGTTGGGTAAGCCCTGATCGAGGCTTCCGTGGAGATCACTCATGAAAAATGATACAAATATCGACGTAGAAGTTTTAGATATACCTGAATATATTGATCAGCCTGAATATGTGAAAAATAAAACCGCAAACTATACATTACAAACAATAGGTTGGTTTTGTTTAATGTGGCTGCTTTTTCCACTCGTTTCATTATTTTTATGGATTTTTGAAGGGCATCTCATCTATGACTATGTGTGGGTAGATCATGTTTCAGAAGTGAAAACTTTATTGCATTTACTTCTATTAATAGGTCTAAGCGCGCTCATTTTAATTTTATGGGCAAGTTATAACTGGCTTAGATTTCATGGGGATGATCGCCGCAGCAAAGCTCCGAATAGCTCTGTTGAGTTGCTGGCCTCACAATTTATGGTCAGTACCGAATCATTATCAGAATTACAAAAGTCTCAGCGCATCATCTTACATTATGATGATCAGGGGTATTTAACTCGATATGATTTGAAATGAGTGAAAAAAAGCATGGTCTATCAACCATGCTTTTTTATTTTTAAGCTGTAGTTCTGATAATGATATCAACGGGTCGTTGAGTGCCATCCATACTATAAATGGATGTATCGGTAACTTTTACAATCGGCCAAGTTTGTAGTTTGCAATTTGGTCTTTGCAGTGCCGTATAGTAGCTATCCGATTTAAAAAATGTTTTATTGGCCCGTGCGGTATTGGGCGTCAAAAGTCGTTTAAGCCATGTTTCATTTACTTGGGTTTCAAGAAAACGTAAAGCTAAGATGCTTTTAACACGATTGTTAAATAACCTCCGGTTCTTGGCAATAAGTGGATGGGTAATTAATCGATGTATACCGATTTGACTGTGAGGTAAAATAAAGTGAGGCGTAATTTGAAATACCGTTACAAATTTTGCCTGTTGGCAGATTTTTTCTAAATGCGTTACGGTCTCCTGATCCGTTCCAATAATGGCTACATTTAAATGAGAAAAATCAAATTCTTTAAGTTTATTTGATGGCAGAATTTGACCAGTGAAGGCTTCAAAATCCTCAACTGTATTTTGAAAAATAGCTGATTTAGCGACATTATTTTTAAGGTCAATACTCATTTTCCAAAAGTCCTTTTGGTTTTCATTTATGATGATTTTTTATCGTTTTAATATAAATAACCAAGCAAGGAGTCTGGGTAAAGTATTTTCAGATAGGTGGTTATCTCATGCTTGATATAGATTCAAACATGAGATGTTGCATATATATTAATTTCCTGATTTTACTTGCATTAATTGGGTGAAACTATCTAAGCGTTTAGCTGTGTCGTATACATCACAAGTAAAAATAAACTCATCGACTTTATAAGTGTCCAGAAGTTTTTGCAGACCTGAACGTACTGTTTCAACTGAACCGATTTGTGCCATCGTATAGAAGTTTTCAACAGACAGTTGTTCTGCCGTGTTCCATAATCCCTGCATAGATGTAACTGGTGGCTTAAGTTTGAGGCTTTCCCCACGAATTAATCCTAATACACGTTGATAAGCACTTGTTGCCAAGAATTGTGCTTCTTCATCTGTGCTTGCAACGACAACTGGAACACCCATTGAAACGTAAGGTTTATCTAGATATTCAGAAGGCTCGAAATTCTCACGATAAAGTTCAATGGCTTGACCAAGCATACGTGGTGCAAAATGTGATGCAAAAGAGTAGGGTAAGCCAAGTTTTGCAGCCAACTGAGCACTAAATAAGCTTGAACCTAACAACCAGACAGGTACATGAGTATTTTGTCCAGGTGTCGCAATAATCTTTTGGCCCACTTGAGGTGCTTTGAAATATTGCAAGATTTCTACAACATCTCTCGGGAACTGATCTTCTGTTTCCTGATGTCCGCGGCGTAAGGCACGCATAGTGACCTGATCTGTACCTGGAGCGCGACCTAAACCTAACTCAATACGGTCTGGATATAAAGTAGCTAATGTACCGAATTGTTCTGCAACCACTAAGGGAGCATGGTTTGGCAGCATGATCCCGCCTGAACCTAAACGAATGCGCTGGGTATGAGCCGCGATAAAACCAAGTAAAACAGCTGTTGCCGAACTCGCAATTCCATCCATATTATGATGTTCTGCAAGCCAAAAACGGTCATAACCTAACTTTTCTGCATGTTGGGCAAGCTCTAGTGCATGACGTAATGAAAACTCAATAGTTTTATCATCACGTATAGGGGCAAGCTCCAAAATTGAAAATTTAGTATCTTGAAGTGATCGCATGCGATATTCTCGGAAAACATTATATCGAAATAATACGATATAAAGAAGCCATTGTATATCGTTTTTTTTCGATATGGATTTCTTCCTAAAATAAAAAAGCACCACTAGGGTGCCTTTTTAGATTGATATATAAATTAACGATGTTTGTACCAACCACGGTGTAAACCGTTGTCATGACGGTAGTTACCACCTCTGTAATAGCGGCGATCACCATCATAATATCTACGGTCATCACGATCATAACGACGGTCATAACGGTCATCATAGTTACGATCTTGGGCAACTTTACGACCTAGAGCAGAACCACCAGCGGCACCAACTGCTGCACCGATATATCCGCCATTTGTACCGCCCATGTTTTTACCAACGGTGTAACCTGCGCCACCGCCTAAAGCACCACCAATAGCCGCTTCTGTACGGTTACGACGGTCGCTTGCTGCAGCAGCACCACCAGCACCACCTAAAGCTGCACCAATTGTTGCACCTGATGTACCGCCGATACTTTTACCGATTGCTGTTCCTACTACACTACCTAGAGCAGAAGTTGCCGCTATACGGGTACCATTATCTGCATGAGCAACTGTAACCATAGATGTTGTTGCGATTAATGCACTTGCTAACCAAACATTCATTTTCATTGTGGAACTCCATGCTCTTTTCAATAACGAGCAATCTTTATGTCTTGAGCTAAATGTAATTAAAAATTTCGAGAAAATTATGAAGAAGGCACATGCTGATACGATAGTTTTGTGTCTGCTTTGTATTGTTTCTATTAATATATGGATAAACTATGAACAACTATCCTAGAAACCAAAATTTTTAGTTATAAAAAAACACCCGAAGGTGTTTTTAAGCTGATTTCATCACGGTAATTAGTGACGATGATGACGGTGTTTTTTCTTCCAATACTTAGAAGAACGGTCTGCATCACGGTCTTTAGAAATTTTATTACCTAAAGCAGAACCACCTGCTGCACCTAAAGCAGCACCGATGTAACCACCGTTTGTACCACCCATGCTTTTACCAACAGTATAACCTGCACCGCCACCTAAACCACCGCCAATTGCAGATTCTGTACGGTGACGACGGTCACTTGCAACTGCTGCACCACCAGCACCACCTAAAGCAGCACCAATTGTTGCACCAGATGTACCACCCATGCTTTTACCAATTGCAGTACCAGCGATACTACCTAAAGCAGAAGCTGCTGCTACATGAGTTGTGTTGTCAGCATGTGCTACAGTTACCATAGAAGTAGCTAAAACAGCACTACATAATAAAGCATTTAATTTCATCATTTACTCCGTGTCCCAAGTTACAGGACCTTAATATCTTTCGTTACGGCAAATGTAACAAAACACTTCTCTTTAAATGTGGAGAACCTTCATTCGATTATTGGAGTTTAGTGTCTTCTTTGTATGCTTTCTATTAAAATGGAATATTTACTATTCACCTAGAAAAATTAAATACCATTTACATATATTCAAGTTTAGCTAGTCATCATTTGAACATAAGAAATCAATTAAAGCTCGGGTAGCAGAGGACATGTGTTTATGCTGCGCATATAACAAAGAAAAAGGACGTGTATGACCTGCATATGTAGTAAGTATAGGTTGTAGTCTTCCTTGTTGAATTTTTTCATTAACAATAAAGTCGTAACTTTGACATATACCTAGCCCACTTTCAGCAAGAGTTACCACACCCACAATATCTTCTTTTACTAAAATTCGATTTGTTGGTATCCATTGAATTTCCTCATTATCATTTTTTAAAAACCATGGGGTTATTTTGCCGCTACTGGGCAATTCAAAGGCAATACATTGATGATGTTTTAATTCTTCCAAATTTTTTGGAATACCCATGCGTTTCAAATAAGCAGGTGAGGCAACAAGTTTTAAAGGTGCTTGCTCTAAAGGCCTAGCAATAAGGGTGCTGTTAGGAAGTTGTCCTTGACGGATGGCTAAATCAAAACCCTCAGCAATTAAGTCAACGTTTCGATTAGAAATACTAATTTCAATTTGAATGTCCGGATATTTCAAAAGAAATTTTTCTAATAAGGGTGGTAGACGATAGTGCCCATAAGTCGTAGGTACACTTAATTTAATTTTTCCAGAAATTTGTAGTTGTTCACCTTGAACCACGCGTTCAGCATGGTCAATTAACTGAAAAGCATGTTGCATTTTTTCATAGTAAAGCTGGCCTGCTTCGGTCAGACTTAAATGACGAGTAGTTCTTCTAAAAAACTGGATACCTAATTTTTTCTCGAGTCTTGTAATTGTTCTACTAATGACCGAAGGCGTTGTAGATAAATCAATTGCAGCTGCACTAATAGAAAGCTTTTCAGCCACAATTAAAAACACTTCAACATCGGGAAGATGGTCAAATTGGCGAGACATTTTGTCCTCAAACGCAAAAAAGATTTGTGAAATGAGTTGTTTTTATACCTCTGGGGTAAAAATAGAATATATCCATCCCAGTTATAAATCCAGCAAATGCTTGGAATGAAGGTCGAATAATGAAGAAGTTAAATCAAATAATGTTTGCAATGATTGCAGCTTCGGCAGCATTAAGTGCAAATGCCGCTCATGTATTGGTTGTATTGTCTGATGAAGGACAGTTAGAGCTAAAGAATAAGCAGGTTTTTAAAACGGGCTTTTATCTTAATGAGTTGATGCAGCCTACAAAAATGCTTTTAGATGCAGGGCATACCGTAACATTTGCCACTCCAAAGGGGAAAGCTCCAACGTTAGATGAGTCATCAAATAATGCAATGTATTTTAATCAAGATGAAAAAGCATTAAAGCAGTATGCTGGTTTATTACATAATCTAAAGTTAACTTCTGCTCAAGATTCTCCTGTTGTAAGTCTGGCGCGTATTGAGCAAATTGGTATAGATCAATTTGATGCTATTTATATTCCGGGCGGACACGCGCCTATGCAAGACCTATTAAAAGATAAACAGCTTGGTAAAGTTCTCACGGCTTTTCATAATGCAGGAAAGCCTACAGCTTTGGTTTGTCATGGTCCTATAGCCCTGATGTCAACTTTACCTCATGCTGCGGAAGCCGTTAAGCAACTTGAACAAGGTAAAAAAGTTAAAACTGGAGAATGGATTTATAAAAATTATCAGATGACAGTAATTAGCAATCAAGAAGAAGAGCAAGCGAAGGGCTTATTAAAAGGCGGTGAGATGAAGTTCTATCCACAAACTGCATTAGAGTCACTTGGAGCAAAATATCAAAGCAATACGAAAGCTTGGTCGCCAAATGTAGTGGTGGATCGTGAACTTATTACTGGACAAAACCCAGCTTCGGCTGTTCTTGTCGGTAAATCTTTATTAGAAAAATTAAAATAACTATAGAGGTTAAAGAGGCTTTATAAATAAAGTCTCTTTTATTATATGGATTTGGAAAGTTAACGTTTTAAAGGATTACATATGTTATTTAATCGGCATAAACTGTAAACTATGCGCTATTTTTATGATTTGGCTTATCTTCTTATATTTATCTAGATAAGTTTTTTGGACTTTTGAGATATTTCCTCTTATGAAAGCGTCACTCCGTTTACGTCTTGATCAACTCTGTGATCGTCATGAAGAACTTACTGCATTGCTTGCAGATGCAGAAGTGATTTCCGATAACAAACGTTTCCGTAAACTGTCTCGTGAACATAGTGATTTAACTGAAATTACCGAAGTTTGGGGCAAATACCGTCAAGCAGAAGAAGATATTGAAACTGCTGAAATGATGAAGTCGGACCCTGACTTTAAAGATATGGCAGAAGAAGAAATTCAAGCAAATAAAGCATTGCTTGAAGAATTAGAAAGCCAGCTTAATATTTTGATGATTCCAAAAGATCCAAATGACTCTAATGCTGCATATTTAGAAATTCGTGCCGGGACGGGCGGTGATGAAGCTGCAATTTTCTCAGGCGATTTATTCCGTATGTATAGCAAATATGCCGAATCGCAAGGTTGGCGTATTGAAGTCCTTTCTGAAAATGAAGGCGAGCATGGTGGTTTTAAAGAAGTCATTTGCCGTGTAGATGGCGATGGTGTGTATGGCCGCTTAAAGTTTGAAAGTGGCGCGCATCGTGTACAACGTGTACCAGCAACTGAATCACAAGGTCGTGTGCATACGTCAGCTTGTACAGTAGCAATCTTGCCTGAAATTGACGTTGATACTAACGTTGAAATTAACCCGGCAGATTTGCGTATTGATACTTACCGTGCTTCGGGTGCGGGTGGTCAGCATATTAACAAAACCGATTCGGCAGTGCGTATTACTCACATTCCAACCGGTACAGTCGTTGAGTGCCAAGAAGAACGTTCACAGCATAAAAACAAAGCTAAGGCGATGGCATTGCTAGTATCACGTCTAGAAAATGCTAAACGTGCAGCAGCCGATGCAGCAACTTCTGAAATGCGCCGTGATTTGGTCGGTTCTGGTGACCGCTCTGAACGTATCCGTACTTATAACTACCCGCAAGGACGTATGACGGATCACCGTATTAACCTAACTTTATATAAGTTAGATGCCATTATGGAAGGTGATCTAACGGAATTGCTCGATAGTTTACATCGTGAATATCAGGCAGATCAGCTTGCGATGCTTGCACAGGAAAATGGCGGCTAATGAATATTGCTCAAGCGCTTGCAATTCGTGGTGAGCCTGACAGTTATGACCGACAGGAAAATGCTTGGTTACTTGAGCATTTTCTAAAAATCAATTCACTCGAATTAAAGTTCAGACTTGAGCAAGAGTTAACAGTCCAACAAGAGCAAGACTACTTGGCTGGTCTTGAACGTATCCAAAATGGTGAACCTTTAGCCTATGTGACAGGTTCGCAGCCATTTTGGACGCTCGATTTAAAAGTAACGTCGGATACTTTAGTGCCACGACCAGATACTGAGGTTTTAGTTGAAACTGTTTTAAATCTAAATTTGCCAAAGAATGCAAATATCGTGGATTTGGGAACGGGAACAGGTGCAATTGCGCTTGCATTGGCAAGTGAACGTCCAGACTGGTTCGTCACAGCAACTGATATTTACGCACCTACTTTAGATGTTGCAAAAGAAAATGCACAAACACATGGCTTGCATCATGTGAAATTTGCTTGTGGCGTTTGGTTTGAAGCACTAGAACCCCAACATTTTGATTTAATTGTTTCTAATCCGCCTTACATTGACCCTGAAGATGAACACATGCAAGCTTTGGCAACAGAGCCGCGCCGTGCATTGGTTGCAGACCATCATGGGTTAGCCGATATTGAAATTATTATTGCTCAAGGCAAAAACTGGTTAAAACCGCAAGGCTGGATTGCACTAGAGCATGGTTACGATCAGGGACAAGCTGTGCGAAATGTATTTGCTGAGCATGGTTTTAGTGAGATAAAAACTATTCAAGACTATGGCCAAAATGATCGAGTCACTTTAGCATCATTATTAATAAAATAAGAATAACTTAAGCTCTAGGGGACTGTTCTAAATTTT
>NZ_JAVIMT010000091.1:0-474 GCF_031196675.1 Acinetobacter sp. 148
GGTGACGGCACCTGGACGCTTGCAGACAATACACTTCCAACACTTGCTGATGGTCCACACACCATTACCGTGACTGCAACAGATGCAGCAGGTAACGTAGGTACGGATACAGCAGTGGTGACGATTGATACCACTGCACCAGAAGCACCAGTGATTGATCCGATCAATGCAACTGATCCAGTGACAGGTACAGCAGAAGCGGGATCAACCGTGACTGTGACTTATCCTGATGGTAGTACGGCAAGTGTTGTAGCAGGACCGGATGGTACTTGGACTGTGCCAAACCCAGGCTTAAATGATGGTGATACGGTAACGGCAGTAACAGAAGATCCTGCGGGCAATACCTCAGGCCCAGCAACAGCTGTGGTGGATGCAGTTGCACCGACAGTAGCACTGGATGATGTATTAACGAATGACAGCACACCAGCACTTACGGGTACAGTAAATGATCCGACAGCAACTGTAGTTGTCAAT
>NZ_JAVIMT010000092.1:0-217 GCF_031196675.1 Acinetobacter sp. 148
ATTTAAAGATAACTTTTGCCCGATAATCTGTAATCGTTCATCTAATTGTGAACTTTCCCATAACGCATCAGTATAGACTTGAAATAGCTTATTTCCTGCGTCAAAACGGTCTCTTTGAGCTTGCAAAACGCTCTCAATTACCAAACGGGCTAATCTTAAAAACTCTAAATCAAAACTAGCCCCTAATATTGGAAATCCTAAATCAGTTGCTTCATCT
>NZ_JAVIMT010000093.1:0-554 GCF_031196675.1 Acinetobacter sp. 148
TGTAGATGGATTAAAAGGCTTTCCTGACGCGATAGCCTCTGTTTACCCTCATACTGATATTCAACTGTGTATTGTGCATGTTGTACGCAATAGCCTGAGATTTGTAAGCTGGAAAGACTACAAGGCTGTTACGTCGGGTCTGAAAGCGATTTATCAGGCAAGTACAGAGGAAAATGCTTTAAAGTCCCTAGACATCTTCTGTGATCAATGGAATCACCAGTATCCCAAAATTGGAGAATCCTGGCGGGCCAATTGGGAAAATATCCGAACGATCTTTAGCTATCCAGCCGAAATACGTCATGCGATTTATACAACAAATGCGATTGAGTCGTTGAATAGCGTAATACGCCATTCAACGAAGAAAAGGAAAATCTTTTCATCTGATGACTCAGTAAAGAAGGTCATTTACTTAGCAACATCAAATGCTGCGAAGAAATGGACGATGCCAATTCAAAATTGGCGTTTAGCAATGAATTGGTTTACGATTCAGTTCGATGATCGATTAAAAGATCATTTATAAAAAATGGAACTTACACAAAATAATTTACAGGCTC
>NZ_JAVIMT010000094.1:0-27143 GCF_031196675.1 Acinetobacter sp. 148
TGTAGATGGATTAAAAGGCTTCCCTGACGCGATAGCCTCTGTTTACCCTCATACTGATATTCAACTGTGTATCGTGCATGTTGTACGCAATAGCCTGAGATTTGTAAGCTGGAAAGACTACAAAGCTGTTACGTCGGGTCTGAAAGCGATTTATCAGGCAAGTACAGAGGAAAATGCTTTAAAATCCCTAGACATCTTCTGTGATCAATGGAATCACCAGTATCCCAAAATTGGAGAATCCTGGCGGGCCAATTGGGAAAATATCCGAACGATCTTTAGCTATCCAGCCGAAATACGTCATGCAATTTATACAACAAATGCGATTGAGTCGTTGAATAGCGTAATACGCCATTCAACGAAGAAAAGGAAAATCTTTTCATCTGATGACTCAGTAAAGAAGGTCATTTACTTAGCAACATCAAATGCTGCGAAGAAATGGACGATGCCAATTCAAAATTGGCGTTTAGCAATGAATTGGTTTACGATTCAGTTCGATGATCGATTAAAAGATCATTTATAAAAAATGGAACTTACACAAAATAATTTACAGGCTCGGGCGCCCTCACACCCAAGTTTTCACTTGAATTTGGCTCAATTAGGATCGCTTCTATCTTTCAAACCTTTATGCAACAAAGCCCTATAAAAATATGACATAAACTGATATCAAGCTTATTTTACATCTTATAGTAAAAAGTGTAGCAACTTGCTACACAGTCATATAACGTCTTTTCCAAAGATTTCATTCAATCGTTTTCTATTTTCTTTTACAAAATTTGGATTATTTTTTAATTTATATTTCATTTCTTTCTTAAATTCACTCATTGAACTGCCAGCTACAGCAAAATCCATTTGGAACATAATATCATTAACTATCACATTTGCTTGAGATTCAGTTAAGCACCCTTCTGTCTTAAACCACTTACTAAACTGTTTATAATTTGGGTCGTTTGCATAGATGTACCAAGACCTTACAGTCATATCGAACTTCGCACCTAATTCTTTAACAAGCGCATTATCATCAAAATTGACATCTAAATAGATTTGAGTCTTATCATTAGTTTTAGATACAACAACTTCAGTGGCATGCCTATTAAGAATTTTAAATCGAACTCCGACAATAGGTCGACCTTTCTTGATGGTATCGTACTCTAATTGAAGACTAGTCTTTTCATTAATTTCTTCAATAATCTTGTCTAAAACGTATCGTCTAAAATCAACCCAACGATCGTATTTTTTCTCCCCAATATCAATTAATGCTTTGATATTCTCAAGTGAAAGTTCAACCTCATAAGAATCTTGATTAGCATACTTAAATTCATTTTTGATAAAGTATGAATACAAACTCATACTGGTTACAGAGTTCAAAGCAAATAAATCTTTCAATTGATAGGTCGTAAAATTTCCATTTGCTAAACGAGTAAAATACGGAAGTACTTCACTGGTGAAACGTATCTGCAAAGCATTTTTAGCATCATCTTCCCAACGGAGTTCACGAATAATTGGTACTACTGAGTGTACTTTTTTAACTTTACGCTTATTATCATCCACGGGCTCTTCAATTACAAAATGAGCTACTCGTGATGATAATTCTTTATAAATACGATCAATAGCAACATTAATGGAATTCTTTTTATCTAATCCTAATAATTCGCCTAAATCATCTTTATGCAAATAAATATAAGTTTGCTCTGTAATTTCACGATCTTGATTATTCTTCTCACCATAATTCGCAACAGCCATTGCATAAAGAAGAGCTTTATACTCATTAGATGATAATTCAATTGGTCTAATCAGACGGTTACTAGTGCTGACTACTCCATTATGTCGAATGTTACCAATACAATAAGGTAGATGTTCTAATTCTTCTGGTTCGTTGTGATTGCTCATAAGTGGAAAGATTAAAATATTTTCTACATGTTATACACAAAAGTGGAAGAAGATGCAAGCCGCTCACTATTTTCTCTTACTTACATTAAATTAACTCAGTTTATGCCCATCAAACACCTTAAGAGTGGAAGAAGTGTCACTATTAAAGTGCAATTTTGGTACTATTCAGCCTTATGGTGGAATAAATATAAAAATAAACACTTTTAAGTGACAGTTCTTCCACCTTTGATAATTCATCTGTGTCGCTCAAGCAATCAATTTGAAAGTAGGAATAGCCTACAGCACCACTAAAGTGGAATTACTCAAAATATATTCCACCATTAAAGTGACAAGCCTTCCACCATTCCGGTATTCTTGACTATCAAACATCATGTTATCAATTAAATTTTATACAAATATTTTATCCACAGAATAAAAACATCTAATGACAAGTCTTCCACCTTTATTTCAATAAAAACAAACTTATCAACATCACAAGCAGTTGAATTGTATTGTTTTAAATTAAAAAATACACATTAAAATAAATCACAATGACAAGTCTTCCACCATAGTGACAAACCTTCAACTTATCAGTGACAAACCTTCCACTTATTAGTGACAAACCTTCCACTTATTAGTGACAAACCTTCCACTTATTAGTGACAAACCTTCCACTTTAAAAAATCTATCTAATTGTTTTTTAAACAAATAAAACTTGTCTAATTATAATTAACTAATTAATACTAATTAATACTAATTAAAATTAGCTAGCTATATTTTTTAAAAAAGTTAAGAAATGTTTCCCCCACATCTTTTGAATTCAAAAGATAAAAATATGACAAAGGAACTGTAGCAAGTTGCTACAAATATCTTTATATTAAATGAAATCAAAGTAAATTCCTTAAGACAAATATGTCAACTAAAATCATTGCTGTAGCTAATCATAAAGGTGGTTGCGGGAAAACAACTACTGTAGTACATCTTGCTTCAGAGCTTGCTGAATTAGGAAATAAGGTCTTAGTAATTGATCTGGATCCACAAGCAAATGCAAGTTTACATATAGGATTAAGACACCCTAGCGAAGTTGAAACTACATCAGCTGAATTACTTATTGGTGATATAAGTCTATTATCGGAAGCATTAGAAGAAGAAACAAAATTTAGAAATGTTTCCTTAATATATGGCTCATTAACTCTTGGTAAAACTGAAGATCAATTGAAAGATGATGCACCAAGACCATCCGAGGAACTTTCAAATAAATTGGAAATTCTAGAAGGATTATATGACTACATTCTTATTGATTGCCCTCCTAGCTTAAAATTACTAACCAGCAATGCCTTAGCCGCTTCGACACATGTTATTATTCCAATTGAATCTGGTTCACAATACGGTCTCTATGGTGTTACTGATTTAATTAATCATTTAAGTAAAATTAGAAGAGTTAACCCTGAATTAGAACTCTTAGGTGCTTTATTAATTAAACATGATGAGCGTCAGAATGTATGTAAATTAATAAAAGATGAAGCATTTAATCAAGTTGGAGAATTATTGCATACCACAATTCCAATGAGCACTAAGGTTAATCAAGCTGCAATT
This sequence comes from Acinetobacter sp. 148, assembly GCF_031196675.1. NCBI lineage: Bacteria > Pseudomonadati > Pseudomonadota > Gammaproteobacteria > Moraxellales > Moraxellaceae > Acinetobacter > Acinetobacter sp. 148. The sequence continues at coordinate 3,463 of NZ_JAVIMT010000094.1, forward strand.
TTGCAACAACCTTTATTATCTGTTGATAAAAACTCAAAAGTTCGAAAAGCTTTTGAAACTTTAGCACAAGAAATTGTTCAGCGTGTCGGATAATATAATTCTGGAAATACTATGGTAAGTAATAAAGAGCTATTGGCTAAACGTCTTCAGCAAAATACTCAAAAGCATCAACATGCCCAAAAGGAGCATATTAACGATGTCAAAGAGCTAAGACGTAATGTACAAATTACAGATATTCAGGCTAGCCCTAACCAGCCTCGAAAACTCTTTAATCAACAAGATATTGAAGATTTAGCAGCATCAATTGAAGAAATTGGGCTATTACAACCAATTGCAGTTCGTAGAATAAATGATAAATATGAGTTGATTGCTGGTGAAAGACGATTGAAAGCCCACCAATTTCTCAATAAGAATACCATTGAAGTAATCATTATTGATGCATCGGATGAAGAAGTTGCTTTATTAACATTAGCTGAAAATTTAAAGCGAGAAGATCTGACAGATTATGAAATATATGTTGGATTAACTTCTTTGGATGAAAAATTAAAAAAAAATAAGCAGAAGTTAGCAAAGTCATTAGGTATGAATCGTGAAGATATGTATAAATATTTATCTTTTGAAAAATTACCTGGAGAGTTGATTGAAGATTTGGAGAAACAGCCGTCATTATTAGCACGGACCGCTGCTACAGCAGTGAAAAAGTTTCTATCAGATCATGATGAAAACCATGAAAAAGCTAAAGAAGCATTATTCGAAGCATGGTCAAAATTGCTTAAAAAAGAAGTTGAACAGACAAAACTGGCATCACTAGCTGAAAAAATCTTTAAGTCAAGAGAAACGAAAGAAGTAATTCAAACTTCAATTGTACATAAAATTGAATATGATGGGAAAGTTGCTGGTAATATCAAATTTGACCATAATACATTAAAGGTATCTTTAAAAATGGGCCAATTTGATGATCAAAATTTACAAGAATTAAAAGCTTTCCTAAAACGAATGTTAGAAAAATAAAGTAAAAAAATAGTGTAGCAAGTTGCTACACTATTTTTTGCAATTAGGAAAATTTATATAAGTAGTCAAAATAATATTTTCATAAATTTGTCATGTAAATTGAATATTTAAAGCGTATTTTCCGACCATCCTAAGATGAGTTGATGCAATGCTTTGGCATAAGAAAAAATTTAATAAAAAATTAATAAGTTTGGCATGGTGTAGTTTGGGCACAGTTATTTTGACGGGCTGTCACAGTCCTGCTTTTGTTCAATCAACTTCTACTTCAGTACAACCATCAAAACAGCCTCAACGTGTGGTTTTTTTCTTGGGAGATGGAATGGGTATCACGACACTAACAGCTGTACGAATTTATGCTGTTGGTGAAGATGGCCAACTGCCAATAGATCAACTGCCAGAGTCAGCATTTGTTCGTACTTTCTCAGAAGGTGCACAGGTTACAGATAGCGCACCATCGATGGGTGCCTATATGACAGGTGTAAAAATGAAAAATGAAGTGATTCCATGCAGACTGGAACAATTGCAGTAGAACCAAATCAGGCCGGAAATCATCAATGTGGAACCAATCCTCAGAACCAAAATAAGCAAGACACCCAAACTTTACTCGAATTGGCCAAAGCACGAGGTTGGGGTACAGGGGTAGTCACAACAACTCGCATTACGCATGCTACACCAGCATCGACTTATGCTCATATTTGTCATCGTGATGCTGAAAATGACATAGCATCCCAATTAGTACCAAGTTCGCAAAGTGATATCTATCAGCGTTATAACGTCAAATTAAAAGATGGGGTTGATGTGATTCTAGGCGGGGGTAAACGTCAATTTCTGCCGAAAGATCAAGGGGAAGAACGGATAGACCAACGGAATTTGATCGCAGAAATGCAACAAGCAGGCTATCGAATGGTTTATGATCAAACTCAACTCTCCCAGATGAAGTTAGGAAAGATAACACTAAATATAAAAAAAATGGAATAAATAATTTACAAAGTTATTATTTTTAATCTGATGTTTGTTTTATATGGGGATGATAATAACTTCTGATTACTAGTTTTTACCTTAAATATAACGATTGAAAGATTCATTTAAAGGCTATGAATACATGAGTTTTACAGTTTGGCTAGGTCAGCATGAGTACTTTTCGCAAGATTTAAGATCGACCATGAACGTGATTAAGTTATAGGGGATTGATGAAATATTTTTTATGAATTTCTGGCTTTCTGGGCTGATTTTATCAAATTCATGTCTATGCAAAATTGCGACATATTTCTCGTGCTGGTAGTTATCCAGAGTTTGGTCTGTATCTATTCATAGTGCAGACCTTTTTTTTTGGTGATAGTTTTTTCTTAGCGATTTTCGATCTGGATGTAGTGATTTCACGTTTGCAGAACGTATCTTGGCGGTGATCCATCTAATATTCGTGATTATAAAGCGAGCTAATTCACAGGTTCTACAGATTATGTAGCGACTAACTATAAATTGATGGTTGGCGCTTAGTTTATATTTACGCTTAGGTTTCAGTTAAAAAATCAATATTTTGTTGAATTCGTGATTGAATCATCTCTAGGGTAGATTCTCGAATTTGATGAGGATACAGGCGTTGCGCAATTTGACTAAATTGAAGTGCAATTTCATGCATGGCCAAGATGATCTCATCGACTTCTAGAGTAGTCAGATTCGCTTCTGAAGTACCGAGTTTATGTATGTCATTTCGAGAAATATTGAGCGCTTCTCCCATAATGTCCATTTGATGATAACCACCTGGACCTTCACAGAAGGTCACATCATAGGCTGGAGCCAATTTCCATTGACCATTTTTTGCCATGAGAAAAGAAAAATTCTTGGTATGGTCATCCCGATTATTGAAAAGTACATTAAACACAGCACGTTTAAAAGTATGCAGCCTTTCCGCACATCTTGCGTACACATCAAGGTTGCCCGAAGAAAATTGCGATAGTCTAGGCTACCTGGAACTTTATAGTCTGCTCCGGTATATGCAGCCAAACTCTGCATTGGAATCCGCATGCCATTTTGACGGTCGAATCGTTTAGAAGCAAAAGCCATTAAACCATTGGGCAAATTAAAAAAATGGGTGTCTGGAGTCTCGATTGCACAAAGTCGCAAACATTCTGCATAGACGGCTTCAATGGCGCAGACTTCAGGATACTCTAGCTGAGCAGGAAACTTAATCAGCCAGGCTTCATTTTGATCAGAAGCTTGCGTCGAAAACTCAAAATTGACAGGATTTCGGTAAGCCAATGCTTTGGATCTGGCACCTTGGGGGGAGCCACCCTGACCAGCAAATGTTGTAAAAATTCGCCACCTTCTCCTTTGAGGACTTCTTGGACTTCCTGTGCCAATTGCGGCAGGGGAATATTCTCTGAAGTTTGCATCTCTGCGACACAGGGTTCAAAGGAGAGAACACCTATTGCATGGGTGCTAATATAAGTTAGACGTTCCAAAGGGCTGATTCGTGCCGGATGCAGTCCAATTTTTCGAAAATATCGATCCATTAATAACATGCCCCAACCATCCGGCAAAGCATCATAGACTGGACCAGGTAATCCCATTTGATAAGTAGGAAAACCCTGTCTCAGTGGTAGACCTTTTAAAGGGAGTAAATAAGAAGAGAGCTGAAACCTCGCTGTATTGCTTCTGGACTATATTCAAAAGCAATAGTGGGTCTACCTGTGGTGGCTGTTGAACTAATCAGCGTTCCCCATAACCATGATTCGCCCCAACCGTTGTAATAAACATTAAGACTGTTGAGCATTATCCCTTCCTCTTAATACGCTGGTGCTTACTTTGACTTTCATAGCGTAGAATATCTTTTACACTGTTAAGCTGAGGTTGAAACAGCTCCTGAAGTTTGTTTAATCGACCCAAGACCATTGCAATACGGACTAAATTTTCAACAGATACATTTCGTGCCGCTTCAAGATTCGAAACCGTATTCACGCCGACACCAGCGCGTGCAGCAACCTCAGCTTGAGACATCTCCAAAAAGAGTCGTTGCTTACGTAAACGCTCACCTAAAAGCGTCATGACTTCTTCGGGTTTAGTGAAATATAAATCCATTAAATTGGGTCTTAAACTTTAATAATTTAATTAAACCACAAAATAATGGAATTAATTTATAGCTATAGTGTGGTTGAGGAGGTCTTTGTTGCACAGCACTTCGGAAGGTAGGTATGGTCCTTCGGTATCGGTTCCAGAAATTCATCGGGATGTACTTTGACTGATTGTTGATAAGGAAATCTCAGTATTTTCATTTTTCCTTTTTGGTCACATTACTTAGAAAGGGTTCTTCGAAAAGTAGTTCATATTTTAAAAATCTTATAAATATTGAGGATTTTTTCTTAAATGCTTTCAACATAGCATGCGGCGATATGTAACTCGTACGGGCTTAATCTGCCTTTTAGTGTAAATTTTTGGGGCATGAGAGGGGCAGAGGTGTGGGGGCAAGCAATTTATATCGTGGATACTTCTAAATCATTTATGTAATAGAATGAGCTAAGCATGGATTTAGGGTAATAACACTAAATCTAAAAAAATTGGAAGAATAATATATTAAATTATTGTTTTTATGTGGTTGTTAGTGAATTTATGAATAATAATAACTTTTTTCTTGATGAGTTTTATCTAAAAATTGATCGGATAATTTCTTTAAATGTCATGTATCCATAAATTTGACAGTTTGAAGATATCGGTATGTGCATTTTTCACAAGGTTAAAGATCGACCATAAATGTGATAAACGGTAGGGGATCATTGAAAAATGAATGGATTTAAACACTACATGTATGCAGGAAAAAATATCGCTGCGGTTCTGCTGACAGGCTGTATTGAGCATTGAATGCAAATGATGTAGTGATTGTCTACATGCTATAAGACCAGCATGATGAAGAATGAAATGTAGTTGCCAATATCTAATCTGGGTTGAAAAGTATAGCGTTGTTATTTGGAGAAGTGAGGTGAGCCATCCTTCTCTTATTCACTTAAAATGATACTTACTTAACTGATCTCCACTCATGGGCTGGTTCCAATTAGACGGATAATAACTTCCATCCCCTATTTTTTCTTACCACATTTCTTGCATTTAATCCCTTCTTTGGAGATGTGATTCAGCATCACCGTTACCAATTGAATCAAATCAATGGCATTGTTCGTTGGTTCAAGAAAAGCAGAAGAGGCTGCTTTATTGCAAAAGAGAACATTCGGATCAAATGGATTGGATTACACAAAAGCCATAATACAGCCATAGATCAATTCACTTGCATGTAATCTGTAACATCCATTCAGGTCATCAGACGTTGATTAATCACTAAACACCATAAATTTATGTATAGGCGAACTTTTTTGAGACATATGTTGATAAAAATGCGGCAAGTTACATTGCTTAAAAGTCTATCTAAGTTAACGATCTATTCAGTTCTGGATAAGTAATCTGCATATTACGATCCTAAATTACCCGAAGAGTATTAAGATTTTTAAGAATCGTGTTTGTTGGTTTATTTGGGAAATTAATCAGTGGATTGAAGCAAAGATGATGGCTCATTAAGGATTGTGGGCTCTGACTACTTAAATTTTAGGTATTTTGAATAAAGTATATTTCAAAAATCTGAATTAATGGATTTAAATTACCATAAAAACCTTCAATATTGGCTTGAATCCATTGTTGTTGAGAGTCAATGCGAGACCAATCAATACCATAACCACAATGAGCAATCAGATGCTCAAAGAAAATCCGTTGCGTACGTCCATTACCTTCACGGAATGGGTGTATAACATTAAGCTCACAATACAAGTCGGCAAGTTGAGGAATTAGTTGTTGTGGTGCTAAGCCTTGAAAGTACTTTTTTTTCTTGAATTGATTTAAGTAATTTATTGGTTTCAATTTCAATACGGGAAAAAATTACAAAAACGGGTGTCACCTTTGGAAATACGATTTGTCTTAACTTTCCTGCCCAGTCGTATAAGTCGCCAGAGAGCTGCGCATGAATTAATTTTTAAGTATTGTAAGTCGTAAGATGGTTCAGCATATTCAATTAAGTTACTTGCCAAACCAGACAGTTCTAGTTCAGCTTGTTCTAAAATTTGTTCATCACGAATATTGAGTTTGTTCTTTAGGATATTTGTGCCAGGGTAACAATACAGGCTGTCACCCATTTCCCCATACATGTACCTGACTAACGTTTCGGGTTGCGAATACTTCTTATATTTTTGCAAGATTTCAGCTTTACTTTGTTGAGTTGTTTGAGCTGTCGTTGTAATGCCTTCAAGCTTTAGGCTGGCTTGATAGTTTTGCACACGTGTCGCTTGAATATATTTTTTTCTGTTCAGTGGTTCTGAGCATTTCGAAACTCCATTGATGCTACACGTGAAGTAAGTATAGCAGAGAATCTTTTTGATCAATGCTGCATACAAAGCATTTCAAAATGTAATACAACGGTATTGTTTCATGTAATAACAGAAAACTAAAAAAAAGTGGAAGAATTTTTAAAATTTAGACGACCCATGATAAGTAAACCATATGTATTTGTTGATAATTGTAATTTTGAGAAAATTTAGTTGATAGATTAAATGTATTTTCATATAAAAAGATATGCTCATTTTTTATATCGATAAAAATGTTAAAATTTGACTATTTAGTAAAAAATATAGAGATATTTATGGGGCAATTTATCATGCCCTTTTGCTTTGAGCGACAAAATGTTCAATTTAAGATAGTAAAAATTAACTCAGAACTACTGAAAATCAAAAAGATTAAACAGAGTCAGAAAGTAGTAGTACAAGCAAAGTTCAAAATAATCTATGTGAAAATTTGGCAAAAAATATTGCTATTAATGCAAACGGAGCCATGCTTACGTGTACATTCTAATTATGTTGCAATCTTACAGTTGATACATAATCTTGATGATTTTATCGAAAAATCACAGCAACACTTATGCTTTGAGAGAAAAGCTCAGAAAGAGCTAGATGCTAAATTTTTTGCTAGATTTTTTAAGCTGACAAAAAGTTCAATCAAAGATCAACTTTTACAAAATTGTTCAGATCGTAATGAATTTAACCAATGCAATTTGATAAAAAATTAAGCGAAAGCGAATATGCCAAAGATTGAAACAGAAGAGCAATTCTTAGATTTAGCAGAAAAATTTAAACAAGATTATTGTCTATTACATGATGATGTTGTGAATACACAATTTGTCGATCTATCAGATGATTTACGTGAAAAAGCCCACGCTCTATATAAGGAAGCGCAACAGATATATGGCTATATATCTAGCTCTAGACAATTAGGTAAATATTATTTTCTAGCTTCTTTAAGTTATTTTGCATGTCCAGATACTAGTAATACACAAGAGCTGTCATCGCAACGTTATTTGATTCTACAAGCGAGTTTTTTAACATATCGGCAGTATCAAGAATTTGCAAAAATTGCTAAAGCTGAGAATAAGCAAAAACATGTTTGTGACCTCCTACGCTATGTCTCACGATATGTGCTGGATTCTAATAATGCTGAATTATTTCATGAATGTAGTAAGCTGCTAAATTGTTATGTCACGTACGAACGTAATTTGAAAAAAGAGGATCGTAATCAACTTTTTAATATTAAAAATTTCAAAAAAGTACAAGTCATAGAGTATTTATCGGCTCTATTAATAATTTTTAAAAGACTTGATGATCGTCGTGTTGTTCATCGTCAGCGTAAGTCAAAAAAAAGCAAAGTTTTGAAATGGCCAACTAAAATTGAACTCAAAAAATTTCGTGAAATAAAATCTGGTAAGTATGAAGATATCGGACATAACGCAAAGATCAGTTTTTATGATGCCTCTCTTCACAAAGATGAAGATGGTGAAATTGAGTTATTGGACATTGAAGTAGAATTATACTCAGAAGATGAAAAAACTAAAAATTTTAATCATTTAATTAGTGATTATACTGCATATTACACGCGGCATCGCCAACGCCGTCATGTGCCATTTATTACAAATCCTTATTATTTAGCACCAGATGTACTGAAGCAAATTGTTTATGTGTTGAGAACTGAGTTAAATGCGGACTGGGATAAGGCTGCAATCGCTGCCGCATGTTTATTGTCACTTTTGACTGGATTATCTCCCATAGCACTGATGGATTTTAACGAGCTCATACAAGATGGTGTTTTGATCCAGAATGGTTCAAGAAAACGACGGGAATATTTACTTAATTTAAATTTGAAAGTTACCGAGCAGAAAATTAAGAGTTTAAAGCCTGTGCGTTGGAATGAAGAGATGACTCACCAACTACATCTACCTGCGGCATGGTTTGACTACATAGAACAAGCATCGAATCCAAAGATCTCTTCAGGAGATATTAATTCCGAACTTAAGAAGTGGTTTGCTAATCAGTATGTGGGTACTATCACCGTTGAAAAACTTCAGGCCCAATTATATTTTCATATATATTATGAAACCTATAATGAATATCTTACTCATGTGATTGCGAGGCGGGATATCAAGCATGATGTGTCAGGTATTTATTACGGAGGACTTCCCAAAGCTCAGCTTGATAGCAGCTATTTAGCTTTTTTGGAATCAGCACTTACACCACATTCTAAGGAACTTACAGAAGACACGGCTGAACTCAAAATATTACAACAACAATTCAAAGTGCAATCTGCATCTAAAGGGAGGGTAGGGAGTCAACTGGCACTTGAACCCAGTTTTGTGAAAGAGCAATTTGCTTTTTTACATAGACATTGCCAAGAAAATATTCAAAAAGATCAACATATCATTAATCAATTGAATGCATACGCGTGTTGGATGTGGCATGTTAGCTTGCTAAGCATGGCCAGACGGCCTAATAAAAATCTGTTGGGGAATTTGGAAGATTATTGTTTTGAGCTTAAAATTCTATATGTAAACGATAAAAAGAATAGCAAGGTAAGAAAGGATGGACGATTTATCCCGCTATCCGATTTCTTCTTAAAAGCACTGCAAAATTACACTGTATTTTTAAAACAAATAATTGAACTGTATAGCCCACTTTTAAAACAAGTATTTGCAAAGAAAAAAATTGCGCTCAATGACTTATTCGGAAAGGTCATTGATAGTAAAGATATCTTGCCGATAACTGTCAAAGAGTGGCAGAGCAGGAAAGTTAAGTTAATCCCTTTATCTCGAAACTGGGTAAATTTATATATGGAAGGAATCTTTCCAAAGAATATGTATTCGAATTGGTTACGTCATTTTGATATGAATTTTTTGATGTATGCAGAAGAAAAAGAAGAAAAAAAAACTGCTTTAGCATTCCATTTAATTCAGGCTCTTTATGGTCATGACCAACGTGACCGAGAGGCTTTTCATCCGTATTCTTCACTTATTCCGAATGTCTATGTACAGCAAGTCCGCCAGCAATTGCAAGATAATGTCAAATCTTTATCGATTAAACACTTAGAGCGAAAATAGTTGTATGCAAAAAATCAAAGAACTAATAAAACCACAACTAGACGGTCTATTTGTTGATATTCAGAAATTGGTGAAAAAGTCGCAAGAAAGACAGCCTTCTTTACCTGAAGTATTGACGCAAGACATGCAGCAAAAACTTGATCAGCAGATCGCCGAAAAATGGCATGACATTAAAGATAGTGTTGATTGTTTGAGTCAAAAATTGAGCCGAGATGAACAATCTAAACTGATGCAATTTACTGAAGATGAATTTAATAAAAGAAGAAGGCAATTCAACCAGAATGTAGATAAAAAATCATACAGAATTAGGCTAAATCCACATACTAAACGGATCGTACTGCCTAGAAAAATTGAGAGTACGGAGTCACGGTTAAAACAAGGGCAGTTACATGCCCAGGTACTCAATGCTTTGAAAGCATATTGGAAAGATTCACTTGGATATTGGGATGACCCTAAATATTTGTGGGGGGATTTATGCTTAAGTTTTATATATATTTCAGGCTGTGCAGATGAACAGCATCTGGTTGCTATTCAGCAGCAATTGCAGGAGGCCGTTGAGCTTGGTACAGATCTGAATTGTTTTCGGTTATACCATTCGGACTACAAAAAAATCACTAATCCATTGTTACTACATTATCGTGTTGAAAACTCTCAATATGGCAACGATGTAGAACAGAGAAAGTTGTACCAATGGAAGCATGTTTTTTTTAACTCATATGCTCAGTTCATCTTGCAATATTTAAAAAAGTTGAAAGCTACTCATAAAGAATATCGTCTGCAACAATCAATTGAAGATTGTATTCTGGAAAGCTTGAGTCGCATGGGACGAAACAAAAGTTTGGGCGATCTGCAATATCAAATTAAACGCCGTGGATTTCGTGCATTTAATGATGTGCAAATGGTACTTGAATTTAATCCAAACCTTAGCCTAGATATATTTTTAAGTAATGTACTTCAGCAAGAGATTAATACTGTCGCCTTACGGCCATCCGAATTTAGATTGCTATGGAGTAATGAACGTAATCAAGTCATGGAACTAGAGAATAGCCCTATTCATTTTGAACAAGAGCAGTTACATCCTGAAGTTCCGACGGCTCAAAGCAAATTACAAACGATTCCGTATGAGTTGATGTTGTTTGATCAAAAGAAACGTAAAGGTCAAAAAGTTGAGCGCTTAGATAAAAAGAGGAATAAAGAAGAACGCACGCTACGTTTTTGGCAAGAAATCAGAAGGGTGTTAGAGGAGAAGATGCGTGATGCAAATACGGAAGAAAAGTCTTTAATTGAAGCCCAATTACGCTTAATTCACTGGTTAGTGCATTTAAAAAAAAGAGGGCTTCAATTATCAACTATTGAAAGCTACTTAGGATCATTTGCTAAAGAATTTATATTTGAAATTTGGCTTAATAAATTGGATTTAAAACAACAATCCATTGATGATTATGAAGATTTATATCGACAGTTGTTGAAATATAGCAGTGAACGAGATGCACAAGCAACTCAACGTGAAGCTGTTAAAGGAAAAACCTCTCGTAAGATGCACCAAACAGCAGAATACCGTTTTGGTCGCCTAAAAGATTTTCATCAATTTTGTATAGATAATTTTAATGCACCAGAGGTATTGGTGTTACAGAATTCAAGTTTTAAGCATTTACAAATTTGCAATGCACGCCTAGTAAGCCCTTTGTTATTTGGCAAGCTATTGGAAAAACTAGAACATTTAAGTCAAGAGCCAACGGCATCAGAGTGGGTCGATCATCTGAGTTGTTTAAAGCTGATGTATTTACTGAGTTATAGAACTGGACTCCGATTAAATGAAGTTCGTTGTCTTAAAATACAAGATATTATTTGCCCAGAGTTACTTTATAAAGAAAAAGAAAATACAGCTTTTAATAATATCACGCTTCATATTCAGAACAATTCATATCGCCGTCTGAAAACGCAAAGTGCAAATCGTCAAATACCATTGAAAATTGCCTTGTCAGAACATGAGTTTTTAGTAGTACAACATTACATACAACATCGTTATGAACAATATTTGTTTAATCAGCAGGATGATCTACTTTTTAGTGTTAATCATCGTGTATTAACGGATCAATGTATCAGCAAAATTACAGTAGAGTTGTTTAACCAAATATTAGGTATGCATCATGGCTTTAGTTTTCATACGTTGCGCCACAGTGCTGCTAACTATCTAGCAATAACTTTGCTGGGCTCAAAAGAAATGATTAAAACATATACAGATTGTCCTTGGGTAAAAGCAAAAAAGATGCGTGATTTATTGTTTGGTGTTAAAGCACGTGCTCATGAAGAGATTATTCAACATAAATGGCAGGTGCTTGCCTCTTGGATGGGGCATAGCAGTATTGAACAAACGGCTTCAAATTATCTTCATGTTTTGGATTTATTAGCAGTCGATCGAATTTACAATTCGCCGTGTATCATTTCAAAAAAAGTCCTAGAACAGTGTTTTGGTCCAGTGAATTCAAGTACAGAGTACATAAACTTAAATCGTTATACTCAGCAGCAGAAATGGTTTAACTCTTATCAGCAAACACAGCCAGTTATGATTGCTGGTCGACAAGAAAAGAAGTTTAGTATCGAGAAGAGTACTCTGACGCCTTTTCAACGTTTGATAAGTTTAAGAGATGGCCGTTCAAGCGAAGATATTCAAGCACAAGAATGGATGCAGCGATGTCAATTTATGAGCACTAAATGGATGGACCCCAAAAATTTTAATTTAAAAACGAAATATGTTAGTAATAAAAATTTAGATGGGGGTTGGTTTGATGAGCTTTACAACAAAGCTAAGAAACTGAAACGTTCTGATGAAATAATTCCTCTCCTTGATTTGCATAACCAACATGATAAGGGGAAAGATATACCTAAAGAGTTGAACGTGGTCAATGCACTTAAGGTATTATTATTATTTGGAAAATTACGTAAAAACTTTCTACATTTTCAATGCATAAAGAAAGATGATGAGCAACAAATTGCTAATTTTATTGCTGGTATAGAGCCAATTATTGGAGATCACCTAAATTTAGACAAACAGAATTATCCAGTCAATCTGGAAGTGCTTGAGAGAACAGTTAAATTTAGTTTTCAAAGAGTTGTTGGCCATAATAAAAAAAATGTTACTCTACTGGTTATATTTAATTTAATGTTAAAAATCATGCAAGAAGATGAACTTTGGTTAAAATAGCCTAAGCAGTTTAAAAAGGGGAATTTAAAAGTTTTAGCATCACAGTTTGATTACTGGATTTTAAACAATAGTGTGAAGATTAGCGCTTTGGTAAATCGATGAGCTAAAGTGTTGTAGTCCAAACTCGATCTGACAGTTACCCATTTTTGAGCTGTTGATTAATTTATCAAAAAAATCAAGCCACCCACGGGTGGTTTTTTGTTGCGACATTTCACCAGTAACTAACTTTCTTAATGTGAATCATGCTAAGGCAGCGAATGAAGGGAAGCCGTTAGTTGTATTGATGGCACCACAAGAGAAAGATCGTTCGAAGGCTCAAAACCGTTTGTACTGGATTGGCTTAATCAATGGGCTAAAAGTCAAGGTAAAGATAAAGATTACGAGCATCTGTTCTTTAAGAAAAACTTCTTAGCAAAAATCTATGATTGCGATGACGTTGGCCAATACAAGAAAACATTCAAGGCTGTAAGAGAGTTGAAAGATTCTAATCATCCTCTCTACCAAGATGTAGCAAGTGGCCTATGTGAGCTAATGAGCACTACAGACGCTAGTACAGTTCAATTAACCGAATACTTAAACGACATTCATGCTTTCTGTAATAAAAACGGGTGTTATTTGGAAACGCCTGATGATCTTAAGTAGGTGCTTGAATAGTTGCTGATTTCATATTATTAATGTCTCTCACTTTATAAAATGAGAAACTAACAAATGGTAATGAATAATATTGAATATGATGCGGTGGTTGAAAGTGCGAAAATCAAAGCGAAAAGCGATATAACAGTAGCGGTTTTAAATAATGCAGCAAGTACTGGTTTAGTTGCAATTAATGATGCAAGTAAAGAAAAGCTTATTAGAGTTTATCAAAAAACTGCATGATCAGATTGATGAATAATATGAACCGCCCTTAAAGCGGTTTTTTATTGCTAGTAGAATATTTAAGGTACCTTTTCTAATAGGCACATACTATTAAAGTGTTTTTTATTTATTTTTTAGATTGAAAAGATTGCTATTTAAGTAATTTAAATATAAAAATCTTTATTGATTGAGCGTAGTTGTTATACAGGATATTTATAAGGATTTTAAAATGACAATTATCACATTGCTTGATGTTGAGACGAAGAAGAAGGTGATAGTTCGGTCCGTAATAGACCCAATAGCAAGAATAGACAAAAAAGGGAATATACAAATTATTCAAATTCATAAATGGCTATATGATGAATCTGGAGATTTCGTTGATGAAGACTTATATGAGGCACTCAACAATGGAGAAGTTGGAATATACATAACTTTGCAGTATATGATCATTAATATTGAAAATTAATTATTTTTTATTTTTAGTCAGTTTGAGTTCTTACTCTCTAGAGCCTAATGGTTACTACACATAAGACCTTATTAATTATTACCTATTGATGGGCACATATTCTTTATAACTCTTAATAAGTAAAAAAATTATGTAGGCTAAAAATAAAACTATTTAAAAAGAAATCTTTATCTATTTAAATATGAATATTTGATATTTTTAATTGGCTTTGTTGCACAAAGGCTTGAAAGATAGAGCTCCCCTAGAAGATCCAAATTTAAGTTACAACTCGGGTTTGAGGTCGGCCTAATTCCGTAAACTTATTTAAGATTGCCACACGTGTATGTATTTCATTGACTTGGCTTTGAAAGTTTCTCGCACTGAGTTTATCCCCTAATAATTTGATGCAATGCATCTTAGTTTCAACCAAACTTCGCCGGTGATAACCTGACCATTTTTTCCAAATGGTTCTTCCTAAATGCTTAACTGTTCGAAGCAGCTCATTTCGCTCTAACGAGCAAATCTTTGTATCTTTCCAAGGCTTTGCATTTTTCCTAGGTGGAATCACTGCATGTGCTTGCCGATCCGAAATTACTTGACGGCATTGTTTTGTGTCATAAGCCCCATCAGTATATACGGAGTCAATCTGCTCATCTTGTGGAATCTGATCGAGTAAATCACCAAGCACTTGTGAATCACTCACATTATTTGTAGTGAGTTGAATAGCGCGTATTTGCAGGGTTTTGGCATCTATACCAATATGTAGTTTACGCCATTGGCGACGATATTCAGGTTGGTGTTTCTTACGCTTCCATTCACCTTCGCCTAGAAACTTTAAGCCAGTAGAATCGACGAGTAGCTGGAGACCATTACTGTTTTTTTGATAGTTAATTGCAATATCAAGATACTTTTGTCTTCTACAGAGAGTGGAATAATCTGGGGCTGTCCAATCTAATCTGCAGAGATGAATGAGACTTTGAACAAAGCCAGTGACCATACGTAAAGACAATCGAAATAGGGATTTGATCATCAGACAGCATTGAATCGCTGTGTCAGAATAAGTTTGATTTCGTCCATGTTTGCCTTTGGGTTGAGCATACCATTGAGTTTTTGGATCAAACCAAATTGAGAGATTTCCTCGATTTATCAGAGCACGATTGTAGAATGACCAATTGCTTGTACGATAAATTTTAGGTGTAGGCTTATTCATTTGCGAATTATATTACGGAATAAGGCTTTATCGGTAGGTTTGTGCAACAAAGCCTTTTTAATTCAATCCCTATTGCTAGTGCTTAAATATTATGCCAATATGAAGTTGGAGATATTTCCGAATAGATATTTCCTATTTCAGGTCTAAGCGTTTTTTTTCGCTAAGCCCATTTCTGAATAAAAATAGGAAGTGGGCTTTTTTATTTTTAAATATTTCAGTATTATCAGTGTGTTGCTTTAAGTAACACTAAACCTTATTGATCAGCGCAAATATCAAAAAAAGGGGGAGCTTGCCTACTAGGCAAGCTTTTTAAATTGATGATTTAAACACAATAATCCATTTTAAAGCTCAATAGAAAGATCAAACTTCCATAGCTTTTATTCGTACTAATTTATTGAATATAATCGTTTTTATAATTTTTAAAATTTTCTTAAACTAAAAATGGAAAATTTCTTGTTGCAACATTGTTATAATAGGACTACCTTAAGAAAAATACTTTATAAAAATGAGGAGCTGCTGAAATGCCACAGTATCTCATGTTTGCGGAAAATATTTATAACAAAATTAAAGATGAGGAATTGTTTTCACATGACTGTATTGAAAATATGAACTTACTTATGACATGTATACGCAGAGAAATTGAGGGAACAGAATTTAAATTAAAATATAATTTTATTGATTTTGTTGAATTGTTTAGTAGACCATTAGATGAATGTAAAGTAAAAATAGATGTGAGTTTGATTCCTCCTCATAATTCAGAAGGTGAGTATATTTTATGGTTAGCTGGATTAATCGAAAAAATTACAGAAGGTGGACCTAAACCACCTCCGCCTATAAAGAAGTTTATTCCAGAGTATATGAGCTTGAAATTTGAATTAGATTTTTTACCCTTAAATGAGGAAAAAATTCAAAACGAAGGTAAAGAAATTACGGATTACTTTAATTCAAAGCTTTATAAGGCAACTTTTAAGAAGTAATACTATATTGCCTGTGAGTTTAGCCACCGCCTAAGGGCGGTTTTTTTATGGGTAAGAATAATGGATTCTACAAAATACTTTTGGCTTACTCGGAAAAAAGAACTTAAAACTAAACCTAAAAGCTGGCCACTGCCAAAGCCTACACAAAAATATCTAGAGGCAGCAGAAGAATTTACTGAAACTTTAGATAATCTGGAAATTAAATATGAAAAGAAATTTCAGTTTAAGTCTACTAAGCACTGGCGGTTTGACTTTCATTTAATTGAGTATCGAATACTAGTTGAAATTGCGGGTGGTCCATGGTCTGGCGGTCGTAAGGGCAAACTTAAAAATAAAGCTTGTAGTCTTGATCGTTACGATATGGCTGAAGAGATGGGCTACACCGTAGTTCGCATAGAGACAGCTTCAAGATGTGGCATTGATGAGTCTGGACCTTTGCAGTTACGGACTCAATACGCTAGTGAATGGCTAAAAAATTTAAAGAGGCAAATATTTAATGGATCAGATCAGACCATTTCCTCCAACTGATTTTATTGACCAAGCAGATGAAGAGGAAGCGATTCGCATAGTACCTGCGTCTGATTTAAAAAATTAGGTAGTTGCTAATTTGCTTACACTTGGTGGACCTTTTCATAATCCAGATCATGACCATATCGCTGAGATGCTTCATGACAATGAGGGGTTTTTGGCTTTTGCATGGGCTTCTACTGCTTATACGAGAGCTAAGCGCATGGTGCTCGGCCAATGTGAAAAGGTTATGTTTCAACAAGGCGGCTGGAAGAAAGCCCGTCTCTGTTGGAGTTCGTAGGATTCGCGGGATGTCTTAAACAACGCACCTTTTTGGTGCTTTTTTATTGGTGTTTTTATGGCAGTTACTGATAAACATCCGCAGTATATTGCTGCACAAAAAAGCTGGCAGATTATGCGTGACGCCGTTGCCGGCGAAGAGTAGATCAAACAGGCTCAGACAAAGTACCTAGCTAAATCGGCTGGCATGATTGAAGCAGAAAAGCAGGGTGATACTGCCGGAGAGATCTATAAAGCTTATCTAAGCCGTGCTCAGTATCCATTATGGGTTCAAGATTCGCTACGTACGATGATTGGTTTGGTTTCTAAGCTACAGCCAAATATTGTGATCGAAAGTACTTTGCTTCAAGAACTTATCGCTAATGCAACTAATGATGGATTTGGCCTTAAACAGCTCTTCATTAGAATTTGTCTTGAACTTCTAGTATTTGGTCGTTGTGGTTTGCTAGTGGATGTTGATTCCAATGGGGTTCCTTACTTTGCGCTTTATGAGGCGCTTTCAATCATTAACTGGAAGGAAAACAGCATTGGTGGGCGAAAAGATTTAAAGCTTTTGGTGCTCGTGGAGCAATTTGATAATAGTGAAGATGAATTTGGCCATAACAGGATTATTAGCTAATTTTAAGGTGTTGATATTATATGAAAAAGATTATTTTTTTAAGCTTAGTTCTTGGTTTGGTAGGGATTAATGGTTGCTCAAAGGTGGAAAAGAGTCAAAAGAAGCTATCTTAAGCACCTTAAAAGATCCTGATTCAGCCCAATTCCAAAATATAAAAGAATATTGCGGAGAGGTAAATTCTAAGAATAGCTACGGTGGTTATTCAATTTGCAATAATTTGGGAAGCACACTGCACTCCAAATAAATTATCTTTAAAAGAGCGCAATGAGTGTGTAAAGGATGCATATAATCAGTCTCTTATAATGGATGCAAGGCTTAAAGGGGTTTCCAAGGAAAGCTTAAGGAATGAAATACTAACAGACAAAAATGCATCAAAAGCAGAAATTCAAGAAGGCTTAAGAGATATTGATCGTGCGTATAACAGTAATTTCAAAGATAAGGGTCTATAGGCACAGGATGGAACCCACAACATACAATCCAAAGAATATTAAACATTACTGATACAAAAATAATAATATTTTTTTGTCTATTAAGTAACTGAAATTTAGTTTTCTTTACAGGTTAAGTGTTTTATTAAGTTATAATTAAAAGTAAATTTTTCCCAACTAGTATAAAGTTTAAGAGTATAGGTTATTGAATTGTTTCTTATGCAAAAAAAAGTCAAGAATCTTTATTTAAGAAAAGGTGAACACTCATTTGTTCTGCAATCACAGTTCATTTTTAAAGCTAAGCAGCAAAAATGGACTAGTGAAGATATCCAAAAAATTATAGAAAAGACCTTATATCAAGATAAATATAGGGTATATGCAATTTTGAGAGAGTATTCTAGCCAGAATTACGGGTAAATTTGACTTGAAAAAGAGAAGGACTAAAGTCTTTTAGAAGGATATATCTTGGATCCTGAATAAGATTTTTACTATTAAAGGAGTAAAGTTTAGCCTCGATATAAGTTTAATCTATTATTACAATAATATTCCATATATCAATACCTAATTTAACTTTAGTTCCTACCGCCAACCCTGTATGGTGCCCGTTCAGAAACACTCTATCGAGGCTAATATGTATAGTTTTTCTGTAAAAGATTTAGATCAATTAATTGAAACGAATCTCAAAGATGGGAAGAAATACAGTAAATTATTGATTGGATATAAATTATTTTCTGATTTGATGAATGATCCTATATTTTATACAGAAGTGTCTAATTCAGCTCTGAGCGCTACGAAAAGAAAATATAAGCAACTAAAAATTAAAATCACCACACATCAATATCAGCTTCATTTTGAATAAATCAATAAAACGAAAGTTCTCAGCTCTCTCTTCTTATATGAGAAAGTCACAATTTATGGCCTTTCTCATATCTATTTAGCATAAAATCTCTTATGCGAATCTGGAAAGATTAAGTTATTTCGTAATATTTTATCCAATAAGCATTGTCGAAAATATCAGTGTAATAGCTTGACTTCTTACAATGTGAAAAATAGTCACAGCATAAATCTCTAATAATTTCAATTTCCTCTAGGCTATCAGCAGCATTGACTAAAAATATAAACTTGTCCAAGTTAACAAGTAATTTACTACTATTTTTCAAAGGTTTATTATTAGATATTGAATCCTATGTGTTTTCCTGTTGGAAGCTCTACATCAATACGAAGTTTTCCGCCCATTGCTTCGACATACTTTTTCATCGTTGAAATTTTAAGATCATGACCACGATTTTCGATTGCTGACAATGAAGGCTGTTTGATTCCAAGGGTTGCAGCCAGTTCTTTTTGAGAAATCTCTAACTCTTCACGAATAAGGTGAAGCTGAGTTTCCAACAATAATTCATCCGCCATTTGTTGAATACGAGCTTGACTCTCTGGAGAGCGATTAGCCAATAATTCTTGTAGGGTCTTAGCCATTAGATTGATCTCCTAAAGTTGAAAGATGAATTTCGTATTGCTGATCGGCAATATCTAACATCTCTTTATAAAAACGCTTTTTACCGCCTTTATCACCGATACACAGCACATAGCTTGTCGTAAAGGATCAAACGCGAAAAAGGCTCTCAGAGGTTTACCTCGATGCTGAACACGTAGCTCTTTTATATTGGTAAATTTGGAGTCATAGACGGTTCTACTAAAGGACGACCTAAACTTGGTCCCTGTTGCTGTAGAACGACCAACGCTGAGAGTACTTTCTCTTGTGTAGATTGATCTTGCTGTGCAAGCCATTCGTTAAACAGATCCGTTGTAATGACTGTCCACATATTACAACCATAATATAGATTACAATCTATATTTTATGCTTAATTGAATTATTATTCAAATGACAATAAAAATCCCGACGTCATGTCGGGATTTTTCGGTGTGGAGCGCATAGGTAGGGCTGACTACCTAATGGTCATGGTGTCTGACTGATTATTCTTGTTTTAAGTCATTGAACATCCTGTTCATATAGATCGATCATAGGGACTTCACTGGTGCTTGGATACAAACAATTTCGTAAAATGCTGTAAGCCAAATCGTACAAAAAATCATCAAAAATTATCCCAAAGCTTATCCGCAAGAAATGGGGATAAATTCAGAAATGGAAGCCTTAAGGAATCGGAAGGAAATTACGATTTGATAGTTTTTTAACCAATTTTATGGGCAAAATATATCAAAACTGCTCATAAAAAAGCCGACTTGTTTCCAAGTCGGCTTTTCGACATCGTCGAGCAAATTATTTATAGCATAAATTTTTGATTTTTATATGTTTCAATTTGTCTGTTATTCCCAAGTAGAAATGTCCTACCTAATAACCAAATAGAAATGTCCTATACAGACATTTCCAAGTCAAGCACAGGATTCAGATTTCGTTGTTGAATTGCTGTTTTCTGTGCTCGTCTACGTTGCATAGATTGAGAACGACTTCGTTTGTTTTGCTGTTCTAGTTCTTCATGCTGTTGCTGGATATGGGCCAAGACTGAACTCAAACGTTTATTCTCAACAATCTCTCGCTGGTTCAGCTGACTTAATTTATCGAAGATGCTGTAATTGATTTTTCTTCCCTGATATTCAATGGCGACCGTACCGTCTGGGTATTCTAGAAATTCAATATATTTACCCATGAGACTCTGGTTTTCTTCTGTATTTTCCAGCAGATAGACGCATTTATCATAAGTAATCGTCAGGCTATTCGTGACTCTGCGAGGTTCACGCCAAGTAAAAATATCATCTAACTCTTCGGCTGTTTCAGTGATAGGCCGATGTAGATTCTTAGGATTAAAAGCCATCTTGGCGAACTTCTGATTGAACTGCTCAATGAAGCAGGGTAGCCAGACATTAGCTTGCTCAATCGAACAGATGCCTTTCAGGCGCATCTCCTTGATCAGACGGTCCTGAAGGGTTCTGTTGGCACATTCCACACGGCCTTTGGCCTGCGGTGAATTAGCGAAGATGATATCGATAATCAGGGTGCTGAGTACACGTCCAAACTGGGTAATCTTGGTGTCTTTCTTGCTGCTTTGATTCACTCTAAAGACTGAATGTTTGTCGCTGTAAAACGCTAAAGGCTTACCGTGCTGTTCGACATATAAACGTGTTGAAATCATATAGTCAAAGGTTGATTCTGACTCACAGAAGCGTAAATGCTGCAATTTTCCTGTAGCAGCATCGATAAACACCAGCAGACAGCATTTAGCAGCGCGTCCTTCAAACCAGTCATGGTGTGAGCCATCAATTTGGATCAGTTCACCAAAGCAATCCCGGTTGTAACGAGGCTGATACGGTCGTTTCAGGCG
Source organism: Acinetobacter sp. 148 (assembly GCF_031196675.1). Taxonomy (NCBI): domain Bacteria; kingdom Pseudomonadati; phylum Pseudomonadota; class Gammaproteobacteria; order Moraxellales; family Moraxellaceae; genus Acinetobacter; species Acinetobacter sp. 148. Next base: position 24,804 of record NZ_JAVIMT010000094.1, read on the forward strand.
CTTGGATTGAGGCATCCATAAGTCAGCTGCAATCATCCAAGAACGCAGGGTTTCTACTGAAAGATCGAATCCATGTACGGTGGTGAGCTTTTCATGCGCTAAAGTGGGTCCGAAACCATGGAGTTGGTCAGAAACAATATTGAGGCACTTGAGTCTGAGTTCTTCAGGAAGTTTAGAATTGCTGATTTGGCCACGACCGGCATGGGCTAATGCAGATGGACCTTGGGCTTTGTATTTCTGCAGTAAGCGTCTGATCTGACGTTCTGAAATATGAAGTAGCTGAGCAGCCTGGGATTGAGTTATGCGTTGATCGCAGATTTTCTGCAAGACCGACAATCGTTTAAGTTCTTTATCCGACATAGACACCAACATATCAAACCGTCCGCTAAGGAAATTGCAAAAGTGCATATTCTAAAAGCGGACATTTCTATTTTGGAGTTACATTTTTTATTTCGTATAAGAGATTTTATGTTAAATCAGTTGGCTATAAATTTTCAAAAATATCCTTAATTTAATATTTTAATAAGCAAGTAAAGGGTAAGATAGGATTGAAAATCTTAAATTTCTGCAGGAAATTTAAATTTTAAATTAAAAGAAACGGGAGTTAATAGTATGAGTCAAGACCCTAAAAAATGTCCTGTTACCCACCTGACTACTGAAGCTGGTGCCCCTGTGGTCGATAATCAGAACAGTATGACGGCAGGTGCGCGTGGACCTTTACTTGCCCAAGATTTATGGTTGAATGAAAAATTAGCAAACTTCGTCCGCGAAGTGATTCCAGAGCGTCGTATGCACGCTAAAGGTTCAGGTGCTTTTGGTACCTTTACCGTGACCAATGATATTACCCAATATACTCGCGCTAAAATTTTCTCTGAAGTCGGCAAAAAAACCGAAATGTTTGCGCGTTTCTCAACGGTGGCGGGTGAACGTGGCGCGGCCGATGCAGAACGTGATATTCGAGGTTTTGCCCTGAAATTCTATACTGAAGAGGGCAACTGGGATCTGGTCGGCAATAATACCCCGGTGTTTTTCCTGCGGGATGCCCGTAAGTTCCCTGACCTGAATAAAGCAGTCAAACGTGACCCAAAAACCAACAAGCGCAGTGCCACCAATAACTGGGATTTCTGGACATTATTGCCTGAAGCCTTGCATCAGGTGACCATTGTGATGTCGGATCGCGGTATTCCTGCTGGCTACCGTCATATGCATGGTTTTGGCAGCCATACCTTCAGTTTTATCAATGCCCAAAATGAACGCTTCTGGGTGAAATTCCATATGCGTACCCAGCAAGGCATCCAGAACCTGACCGATGCTGAAGCAGCAGATTTGATTGCTAAAGATCGTGAAAGTAGTCAGACTGACTTATTTGATGCCATTGAGCGTGGTGAGTATCCAAAATGGAAAATGTACGTTCAGATCATGCCGGAACTGGAAGCTGAAACAGTTCCTTATCATCCATTTGACCTGACCAAAGTCTGGCCGAAAGGTGATTATCCACTGATTGAAGTTGGTGAATTCGAACTGAACCGCAATCCGGAAAATTATTTCCAGGATGTAGAACAGGCTGCCTTTGCACCAAGCAATCTGGTACCGGGAATTAGCTACTCACCGGATCGTATGTTACAGGCACGTCTGGTGAACTATGCTGATGCAGCACGTTATCGTGTTGGTGTAAATCATTCACAGGTTCCGGTCAATGCTGCACGCTGCCCTGTAAACTCTAATCGTCGTGATGGTCAGGGCCGCATGGATGGCAACTATGGTTCATTGCCACATTATGAACCGAACAGTTTTAACCAGTGGCAGGAACAACCTCAGTTTAAAGAACCAGCATTAAAGATTACCGGTGATGCTGATTTCTGGGACTTCCGCGAAGATGACAATGACTACTTCAGCCAGCCCCGTGCCCTGTTCAATTTGATGAATGATGAGCAGAAACAAGCATTGTTTAATAACACGGCCGCAGCGATGGGTGATGCACTAGATTTCATCAAATACCGTCATATCCGCAACTGTTATGCTTGCGATCCAGCTTATGGGCAAGGCGTTGCTAAGGCCTTAGGTATGACTGTAGCAGATGCTCAAGCGGCACGTGAAACAGATCCTGCTAAAGGTTTACCAAGTTTTCTTTAATGTGGAAATTTGATTTAGATAGTTAATAAAAAAACCCCGACATCCTGTCGGGGTTTTTCGTATTTGGTGTTTAAGCATGACTCCTGTCTAGCTTCACGATTTGGTGAATTTTTGGATGATGTAAAATAGTTAAGTATATGATTTTATTTAGCTTATGAAAGAAGATTTCGGATAACGCCCATTATGGGCCACGACCGGCATGGGCTA
>NZ_JAVIMT010000095.1:0-315 GCF_031196675.1 Acinetobacter sp. 148
AAGGAATTTACCCCACCTGTACGCTTGTCTTAACTGGCTTACAACCAGTCATTACTTAATGGCTGGTGTTCCTTAAATCTATTTCGGGATGAATCATGATTTTATTTGGCAAAAAGAAAGTTAAACCAAGCCAAAAAGCTTATGCCGTCGTGACGGGTGCAGGCAGTGGAATTGGACGAAGTTTTGCAATTGAACTCGCAAAACGTGGTGGCAGCGTCGTCTGCGACGATATTAATTTAGAAGCTGCTGAAGAAACTGTCACATTGCTTGAACAACAGGGTGCAAAAGCATATGCCATGCATTGTGACGTAGGCA
>NZ_JAVIMT010000096.1:0-43286 GCF_031196675.1 Acinetobacter sp. 148
TATTCCAGATGGTGCCTATGTGAACTTGGGTATTGGTTTACCGACCAAGATTGCCAGCTACCTACCTGCCGATAAAGATGTCTTCCTACATTCTGAAAATGGTCTGTTGGCTTTTGGCCCGCCACCAGCTGCGGGTGAAGAAGACNNGGCGAACTGGCACACGGGTGCGCCGGATGCGATTCCTGCTGTTGGTGGTGCGATGGATTTAGCGGTTGGTGCCAAGAAAGTATTTATCACTACAGACCACGTCACCAAACAAGGTGAGCCAAAGATAGTCGCTGAGCTGACTTATCCGGTAACGGGTAAGCACTGTGTGGATCGTATTTACACTGACCTGTGTGTGATTGATGTGACCAGAGATGGTTTAAAGGTGATTGAGAAAGTTGAAGGTCTTAGCTTTGATGAGTTACAGGCTTTAACGGGTGCAACTTTGATTGATGCGACTCAAGGGTAAGGTTTACACAACAAACACCTATTACACAGCATTCACTATCGTGACAGGCGACATGGATGTCGCCCGTTGGACAGGGAGGCAAGGAAGCCTCCTCTGTTCAACAAAGGTTTTTGTTACTTTTGACCTTTCAAAAGTAAGGTATCGCTTATACAACAGACCTATGGATATCACAATAAATTACAGCTGTGATGTTATTCGTTGATATGAAAATTTATAAAGCATCACAACGGAGTCTTATCTGTTTAAGTCAGGTACCACCAGCTAATTCGTGTCACTTTTTTAAAAAAGTAACCAAAAACCTTTGTTACTCAGACACAACCTCCCTGTTGTGCTGAGTAACAAGGCGACATCCATGTCGCCACTGCAAAATACTTACGGAGAATGGCTAAAAAGGCCTGAAGTAAAGGACAAAAGTTAGAATGAAAAACGCTTATATCATCGATGCCATCCGTACTCCATTTGGCCGTTACGCCGGTGGCCTTGCACCCGTCCGTGCCGATGACCTTGGCGCTGTACCTATTAAAGCCCTCATGCAGCGTAACCCAAGTGTAGATTGGGAACAGGTCGATGATGTGATTTATGGTTGTGCCAATCAAGCCGGTGAAGATAACCGTAATGTCGGCCGTATGTCAGCACTACTTGCTGGTTTACCGTATCAGGTGCCGGCAACCACCATTAACCGTTTATGCGGTTCATCACTCGATGCCATTGCCATTGCTGCCCGTGCCATTAAAGCAGGTGAAGCAAATCTAGTAATTGCTGGTGGTGTGGAAAGTATGAGCCGTGCGCCCTATGTGATGGGTAAGTCTGACAGTGCCTTTGGCCGTAGCCAGAAGATTGAAGACACCACCATGGGCTGGCGTTTCATTAACCCTAAACTTAAAGAATTGTATGGTGTAGACACCATGCCCCAGACTGCCGAAAACGTTGCTGAACAGTTTAACATCAATCGTGCAGATCAGGACCAGTTTGCCTTGGTGAGCCAACAACGCACCGCAAGCGCGCAAGCCAACGGCTTTTTTTCTAAAGAAATCGTGGCGGTTGAAATCCCTCAGCGTAAGGGCGATGCTGTGGTGATTGATACCGATGAGCATCCACGTGCATCAACCACCCTTGAAGGTTTAAGCAAACTTAAACCTGTAGTTAAAGCAGAGGGTACGGTCACTGCGGGGAATGCTTCAGGCATTAATGATGGTGCAGCGGCTCTGCTGATAGCTTCTGATGATGCAGTTCAGGCTTACAACTTAAAACCACGTGCCAAGATCATTGCTTCAACGGCCGTAGGTGTAGAACCACGCATTATGGGTTTTGCTCCGGCACCAGCGATTAAAAAATTACTTAAACAAGCCAACCTGACTTTAGAGCAGATGGATGTGATTGAGCTCAATGAAGCCTTTGCTGCACAGGCTTTGGCAGTAACCCGTGATTTAGGTTTGCCAGATGATTCTGACAAGGTGAATCCAAACGGTGGTGCAATTGCATTAGGTCATCCACTTGGTGCATCAGGTGCACGTCTTGTGACCACAGCCTTAAACCAGCTTGAACAAACAGGTGGTCGTTATGCCTTGTGTTCAATGTGTATTGGTGTAGGCCAAGGCATTGCTTTGATTATTGAACGTGTTGAAGCACTTTAAGGAGAAACAAATGCCATCTTTTCAATCTGCCGATGCACAAATTAACTATCAAACCTTTGGTGAGCCATCTTCCCCTGCTCTGGTGTTTTCCAACTCTTTGGGCACCAATTATGGTATGTGGCAAAAACAGTTTAATGAGTTAAAAGATCAATTTTTTGTGATCTGCTATGACACTCGTGGTCACGGTTCATCCTCTACACCTAATGGTCCATACACTGTAGAGCAATTAGGTGAAGATGTTGTCCGTTTACTGGATCATCTGAATGTTAGCAAAGCTGCTTTTTGTGGTATTTCAATGGGTGGTTTAACAGGTCAATGGCTGGCGATTCACTACCCTAACCGTTTTAGTCATGTGGTTGTGGCAAATACTGCCGCTAAAATTGGACAAGAACAGGCATGGCTTGACCGTGCAAAATTAGTACGTGAGCAAGGTTTACAACCAATCGCAGCTACAGCAGCTTCGAGATGGTTTACAGATCCCTTTATCCAAAGTCATCCTTCAATTGTTAACAACCTGTGTAACGACTTAAGTGCTGGCAGCGCAATGGGTTATGCCAATTGTTGTGAGGCTTTGGCTAAAGCGGATGTCCGTGAACAGTTAAAAGACATTAAAATTTCTGTATTGGTGATTGCTGGAACTCAAGACCCAGTCACTACAGTTGCAGATGGTGAATTTATGCAGCAACGCATTCCACAATCAAAACTTGCAGAAATAGATGCCTCTCATATTTCTAATGTCGAGCAACCAGAAGTTTTTAATAAAATCTTAAAAGATTTTTTAGTAGGTTAATTTAATGATTCAAAAAAATGGCCTATAGGGGCCATTTTTTATATTTCTTAGAATTTTGAAATTTAATACCGAATCATGACCGATTTTAATTCGGTGTAATCTTCGATAAATGCATCTGAAAACTCTCTGCCAATTCCCGAAGCTTTTACCCCACCAAATGGAACTGATGGATCTAAGAACGTATGCATATTGACCCACAAGGTACCTGCTTCAATTTTAGGAATTAAACGCAAAGCTTTCGATAAGTCATTTGTCCAAATACTTGCCGTTAAACCAAAGCGAGACTGGTTCATCAGTTGAATGAGCTCTTCATCAGTGTCGAATGGCATTACCCCGACCACTGGGCCAAAGATTTCTTCTGAAAATAAAGGATCATCGGTATTTTTAAAGGAAATTAAAGTCGGCTGTACAAAATATCCTGTTTGATCTAGAGCCTCACCACCAGCAATAATCTGATTGTTGGCTTTAGCCATATCTAAATAATGTTTCACTTTATGAAAGTGTGGCTGGTTAGAAAGTGGACCAAACATACTTCCTTCATCCATAGCTGATCCAATTTTAAACTGCGAAAGTGCTTTCGAGAGTTTATCAACTAGTTCATCATATTTTGTACGATGTACAAAAAAACGCTCTGGGGATGCACAAACCTGACCTTGATGCACAAAAGTTGCTTGCAATAAAGTCGGTAAAATCTCATCAATATTTGCATCAGCCAAAACAGCTATAGCATTTTTACCGCCTAACTCTAGACTTACACGGGTTAAATCGCTGCTCATTGCGAGTTTACCAATGGCAATACCTGTTGGTACCGAACCTGTAAACGAGACTTTCTTAACCAGCGGTGACTCAATTAAATATTGCCCTGTATCGCCCTTACCCGTAACTACATTAATTACACCAGCCGGAATACCTGCCTCAATAGCAAGTTCAGCTAAACGTAATAATGATAAACTGGCGAACTCACTTGGTTTAAGCACAATGGTACAGCCAGTTGTTAAAGCTGAACCGATTTTCCAAACGCCAATCATCAGTGAAAAATTCCAAGGCACAATCCCTGCAACTACACCCACTGGTTGCCTTAAAGTAAAGGCCGTATATTTCTCACCTTGCATAGAAGGAATAGAAGGTTGCATGGTTTGACCATTAATTTTGGTTGCCCACCCTGCAAAATATCTTAAGAAAATAACGGATTGTGCAACTTCAAGATGACGGGAAATATTGATAAGTTTTCCTGTAGACAACGTCTCGAGCTGAGCAAGTTCTTCACCATGTTGCTCAATTAAATCTGCCAACTTATTTAGTTTAACGCCACGTTCATACGGTGTAGTTTCAGCCCAAGCATTTTGAAAAGCATGTTCAGCACTTTTCACGGCGCTTTCGACATCGTGTTGACTACCAATACTAATTTGAGCAACGACTTGTTCAGTAGATGGATTCACTATATCCACTTTATCTAAAAGCTCGGCAACAACTAACTTTCCATCAATAAAATGTCCATATTGACGTGCCATAAATTGCTGTACGCTTTGTAAAATCTTAACTTCACTCATTTTTTATTTCTCTCAATTCATTTAAAAGGATTTATTAATAGATGTATTGCAGAATTAACTGCGCATAGACATTGGTTTTGTCATCGTAGTTTTGAGTACCGCCACTATGGATATCGTGTTTTGGTTTATAAAGTCCCACTAAAGGAATCACGTTGAATTTTTTATTAACCGACCAGACCGAAAAGACATCCAGCTCATGTCCATCTACATTAGTTAAAGATTTATTAACTGTTTTGAACTTATAGGCCAAAGCACCTAACATAAAGTTTTCTTTCAAATTCATCATGTAAGAAACTTGGTGAATATCTGCATTTTTATTGAATGGTCCAGCATAGTTTCCGGCAACTTCACCCTGAAACCATGTACCAAAGCCGACCGTATTTCCATAAAACATAGGGTCGTATTGGTCTGAAAAATGACTAAAACGGTAGCCTAATGAAGGCGTATATTTTGAAGATAAAAAGTTATAGTTCAGCGCTAAGTAGCCAGCATTTTCTTGGCCATCTTTTTTATCTTGAACTACAAACTCAGTTTTAACCTGTAGTTCTGGTAAAGGTTGATAATTCAAACGTAAAGCATAATTTTTAAGATCTTCTCGCCCTGAAACGTGTTCAGCATCTTCAAGGTCTAATACGTTTAAATAGGTAAACCCAACACCCTTATCTTTAAGCTGATACATCAGATCAGTCACAAACAGTTCAGGTGAAAATTGTGCTTTATTGTCGGACTTTAAATAAGCCAGTTTTAAGGTTGTGTTCTCTTGCGGTTTGTATTGAAGCAAACTTGTAAAATCAAAGCTTCGACGAGCTGCCAGATAATATGCCCCGCCACGATCTAGTGTGCCCTCCGCAGGCGCTTTACCAAGATTTAACGCATCACCTGCAATGAAGAACCCATCACCAATCATGATATTTTGCCGACCGATACTTAAATCATAGGTCGTTAACTCATCTTTATTGGTGCCATCTTTAAAACCAATAATCCATTCATTCACATCTGTTTTACGTTCTTTGCCATTACTATTTTGGCCGGCATCACCATCACCAAATGTTGCCGAGCTAATACCGCTCAAACTTGCATAGAGCTGATTGTTTTTAAAGGTGTATTGTCCTTTCGCACCATATTTAAGATGACCTTCTTGCCAATTGATTCTTTCATCATCTAGGTTTTCGCCGTTATAGCTTTTACCACTACTAAAAGCTCCAAAAGTTGCTTCAAATGTTGGCTTAATTTCTAGCTCACTAGCATGCACAGTTGAAAAAAATGAGACAAAGAAAGTCCCTCTCATAACCTGAGAAAATAAATTTTTCATTGAGAAATTCCTTTTTGCGAACGGCCTAACCGTGCTCAGATATGGGTAATTTATTCGTTACCCATCCTCGTCATGTTTGTCTTTAGTGAGGGTCGTGCTGCGTGCTTTGCTCTTCTTCACCCAAGTTTAAAGTCGGGGTGTTGTCAAAGAAGTTCCAAGGTTTGATTAAGGTATAAACCCATTCTGTCGGCATAATTGGCCACTCTTCAGCACGTGCCACATGGGTTGTGCCTGTTGTCATCCAAACCACAAGGTCTTTATTTTCAATATTTTCGTTGTTACCAATGAACTGTCCTAAGCCTGTATCATGAGTTGAACGGTTTGAATATTTCCCTTCAGGATAGCGTTCGTCTGGATTGTATTGAGTCACCCAAATTTGCTTATCCATAAAGTTCAAACGTTTAAATAACCATTCATCTTTAGAAAAATTGGCTCCTTTCGCCACAGGGTGTGTTCCACCTGCAAAAGGAATGAGCTGGTAAGAAACCGGATTACCTAATTTATTTTCCTTATTGAAATTCGTGAGTAAGCGAATGGTAGATGGATCAAACTTTTCAGCTGCATTTTGCTCATTGGTAATGACTTTACTGTCAATTTGCATTGAACTTGTACGAACACCACCTTTGTCATTGGCTTTCACTACAGGGTCCATATGCATAAAGCTGTTATTTTCCCCATCTACGTCCATGTCTAAGCGGAAGTTATAGATGTGCTGATGCGTTGTACCCACAATATTATGGTCAATTAAAGTTCCATATTTGGTGTCTTCTTTGGCAGTACTGTCATGCATGGTGCGTGCTTTAACACCTTTAACAGCTTCAATACCCGTTGCACCCGCATTAATTCCAATTACACCATTTTGGGAAAATACCCAGTCAAACATGTAATCGTAGTTTCCAACCGTACTAATCCAGCGGATGACAAGTTCACGGCGGGCTTCACTGGCATCCTGATTGCCAAAAATTTCGTGATGTTTATATTCAGGTCCTGCATAACGTTCAAATACAGCAATGGCATTTGGAATTACTTGTGGCTGGCCTTTGTAGTCTGCAATCACGGCATCAAGTAAAACAGCGTTGTCGGGTGCATCTGTTCCCGGAATAATAGATGAGGTAAGTGTTCCCATACCATATTCGCCAGAGTCCAAATAAGATTTGAAGTACCAACCGATATCAGGGTCACCATATGGAACCACCATTCCACCCAAGTTACCTTCATACATGACTTTACGCTTCACACCTTTATCTTTATAGGTCACTGTTGAAAGCTGTAAGCCAACACGAGAATCTAACGCCACATGCAAACACCAGTTCCCCCAATGTATGGTTTGGCCAGTAATGCTAAAGTTCTTACCCTCAGGTTCAGTAATATTGAGTGGTTTTAACTTACTTGCTACGGGCTTATTCGACATATAAGGTCGATTTGCCATCGGCACAGGAATGATCGCACCTTCTTCAATCTTGATAATTTTTTCTTTATCTAAATCGACTACAGCAACTAAATTTTCAATTGGATGCGCCCAGTAGTTACCATCCCCAACATCGAGATAAGCAACGACTTTTAATATATTGAGTTGTTTATCCAGACCATCTTTACCGCCAAAAAATCCAACAGTTAGCGGAGTAGCGATCACTTTCTTCACATCGGTAATGCCGCGTTTGCGTAACGCGTCTTGATATTCTTTACTCGTCTCAATTACGCGCTGTACGGCTTCAAAATTATCAAGCAAAACCATACCGTGAGTATCTTTAAGTACATTCCATTTTGTGACTTGTTGAGTATTAAGATTAACTTCACCTTCAATCGCTTGATTGCCCTTTAATAAAATAAATGAGGCAATACGATCTTCTTTAAAATCTTTATGATTAATAAAGTAATCCCATACTTTGGCTTTTTCAGGTTCTTTAAGCTTTAACTCGGCAAAACGCATATTTTTATAAGCGTATTTCGAGCGGTTAATCACATCAAATGTCTTTTTGATTTCGTCAGAATTTAAGCTATTGAGCGGGTGAAAGGTATTTTCAACTTTAAAAGTTTGATCTAACCCCGACTGGAATACTTCGTTAAAAAAATCTTTTCCAATAACAGGCTTACCATCTTTGATTAATAACGGGACACTGAGTTTTAAAGGTTTGCCATTCACTAAAACCTGATTTGAGTTTGGCTTGGCTCTCACCACTATAGAGCCTTTGGTAATTGTATAGGTATTGGTAAAGTCATCTTTAACAACTTTAGCGCCTTGCTCACTCATGTTCTGATAAAGTGAGACCATGTCGGCCTTTCCACCATGAGCAAACGCTTGAGTATTGAGTCCCCAAAAGCTTGCAGCGATTGATAAGTTAAGTGCCAGTATTTTTTGTATGTCATTCAATAATCGTTGTTTACGCATTGGTTTCATCCTTTTCATCTATCCCTGAACTATCTGAATCAGACAGTTAAAATGCACTTTCCTGTGAGTAAAATTCATTAGACCAACTTAATAGTTCTATGGTTATTAAGCTTATCTAACCTGCTCTAATGAATTTAATTTCAACACAGTTACATAGGGCTAGCTTGTTCAAGAATGACGTCGAATTTGTCTAAAAATGACATTAAAAGAAAAAATATTTAAACCGACATACCCTCTCTAAACTCTTTAGGAGAGATACCATAGGTCTTTTTAAAGATCTTTGAAAAATGAGCACCGTCCCAGAAACCCCACTTCAAGGCAATTTGGGTAATCGAACTCTGTTTGTTCTTTTTATCAAGCAAATCCGCTTTGACTTTTTCTAGGCGTTTGAGCTGTATATATTTGTTAATAGATAGATTTTCTTGAAGAAATAAACGGTAGAGATGTCGTAGTGATACCCCAATATGCTCTGCAATTAATTTAGGTGTTAAATCTGGTTTTGCTAAGTTCTCTATAATAAAACGCTCGGCTTTTTCCATCAGGTTATTGGAGCTATGAACATTTTTATAATTAATTGTGGGTTTGATTAAGGCAATCAGCGCATCTTCAAAAGCGTTACCATCTTCGGTTGCGTACCAAAGTTTGATGTTTTCAGCAGACATATTTTTCAAAATATTCTTGAGTAAAAAACCACTCATATTTTGAGTAATCAGTTTTCCAAAATATTCGGTACTAATATTTTCTTTAAGTAATTTTTCACGCGACAGGTGCACTGAAATCTGACTCACCAAACCTTGCGGATACATCGAAATTGTTTCGACCGGGTCCACCAACACAATATCGCCTTCATTTAGGCTTAAGGTTTCATTCTTATACTCGAGCAGCATTTTTCCCGAATACTGCAAAATCAAAAAACAAAAACGATTATTTACTCGATCTATTTCATCGGCTTTTCGGACAATTTTATTTGCATTGTTTTTGATAAAAGCAATTTCGGTATCGCCCAATAAAAAGCACTGAACCTCACCAATGAATAAATTACGGGTTCCGTCAAAATCGGTTTCAAAATTGCCGCACACACTTTTAATATGGTGCGTCCATGTGAGTAATGCATCGCTTACATATTGGTTCATCCCTTACCTCTCTATACATGTGCCACCGCTCAAAATTTTGTGTTTGTGGTGGTGCACTGTCTTGGCATATTTGCAATATTGTTTTATTGATAAACAAATTGTGTGCCAAAAATTCCTTATCCGTGGAATTGTTTTGATGATAGTCAGCTAGATATGAATAAGCTGATAAATCAATTCAATTTATCAGCTTAATGGGGCTTATGCTACTCCTGCAAAATCTCGCAGCATGGTAATAAAAATATCCTTTTGTTCCTCAGAATACTTTTTAAACACCTCATTTTGGTGGCTATCGGCAATATCAAATAAATACTGCGCCGTTTGTTTGCCTTTTTCAGTCAGTGCGTACAAATTATCGTGATCAACCAGTAACCCTTCAAATTTTAGAATTTCAGCTGATCTTTCAACTTCTTGCATTGGCATAGCAATATCGCGCGGTAAATCTTCTTTACTTGAAGCAGTACCACTGGCCAAAACAAGCAAGAGACGAGATTCACTGGTACGAAAACCCGAAGCCATTTGCTTTGGAATATAGTCGGTTTGATAAGCTTTGAAAGCACGGCTCATTAAGTAGCAGACATTATTATATAAGTGCCCATAATGTGTTTGGTCTACGCCGCTCTGTTCAGTTTGCTTAACTTGAAGGCTTGGATGCGGCATGACACAAGAATATGCACCTTGATGGTAGACCAATGGGCTTCGACCTTGGTCATGGAAACGAACCACCTTACCAATAATAATCCAGTGATCACCGCCTTCAATAACCTGATAGCGTTCGCACTCAAACACCGCAGAACAATTTTCTAAGATGGGTGCACGTCCTGCACCGAGTTGAAAATTTGTGTCGGCAAATTTATCTATATTGCGTCTCGAAAACTTATTAGACAGCTCAATTTGCGTGCCCGATAAAATATTAACTGCAAAATGTGTTGCTTCTTCAAATACAGAAAAACTTGACGATTTTTTATCAATGCTCCACAAAATAAGCGGTGGGTCGAGCGATACCGAGTTAAAACTATTTGCGGTTACACCGACTTTCTCACCTTGTGCATTTTGTGCAGTAACAATGGTAACGCCTGTTGCAAAATTTCCTAATGCTCGTCGAAACTGTAGTGGATCGACCGTAAACTCATCTATTTGTTGTAATACATTCATCATCTTTCTCCTAAACCTTCTCTTACATCCATATAAATCGCGAGAGCATTAGATATCTAAAACTAATCTCGGTGTTTTAGAGCGTGAACAGCACACCAATATTTGTTCATTGCTGGCCTTTTCTTCGTCAGTAAAATAAACATCTCTGTGATCAGGTTCGCCTTCAATTACATCGCACATACAGGTTCCGCATACGCCTTGCTCGCAAGACATTTCAATGTCGATGCCTTCTTTAGCCAAAGCCTGCAAAATGGTTTCGCCAGCTTCAACCATAATAATTTTTCCACTTCGCTCAGCCACCACCTCAAATGAATCTCCCGATGTGTCGGTTTCGACTTGGAAATACTCTTTGTGGATTTGCTGCTCAGGAAAATCGTGAGTCGTGGCGAGGTTAATCACCCAATCCATGAAACCGACTGGACCACAGGTATAAATATGACTTTCAGGATCAATATCTTTAATGGCAGATTCAAAAAATGCTCTGTGGCTTGCGCCTTCGGATTTAAAATGGAAAGTTGTGTATTGTGCTAACACACCATTTTTAATTTCATCAACAAAAGCACATTTTTCAGGGCTAGCACCACAGTAGTGAAGCTCAAATGATGCACCTTCATGTGCAAGTTGATATGCCATCGTAATTAACGGCGTAATCCCGATTCCACCGCCAATCAACACACTGTGCTTGGCTTTTAAAAGTGGGAATAAGTTTTTCGGCTCACTAACCTGAATTTGCATCCCATCTTTAATTTCATCAAATGCAGAAATCGAGCCGCCACGTGATTCAGGGTCACGTAAGATTCCAAGGCGGAACTTTCCTTCGTCATTTGGATTTTGGCAAAGCGAATATTGGCGCACCATACCATTCGGTAAGTGCACATCAATATGTGCACCGGGTTCAACCTTTGGTAATGCAGCAGAAGTTGCAGATTCAAACTCCATAACTGCAATATTTCCACCTTCCACATGGCGATTTTTAACGACAACATCATAAAGTGTAGTCATGATTTAACTCCCTTTTCATGGTTAAGCGATTGGCTTAACGCATGAATAAACCACCGTTAATATCCCATGTTGCACCAGTCACAAAACTCGCATTTGGACTTGCAAGCAACCCACAAGTTTCAGCAATAAAATGCATACTTCCTAAGGCTTTAACCGGAATATTCTGGATGAACTGTTCCATTTTTTCGTCTGGCACCACACTATGAACGATCGGTGACTCCATCGGTCCCGGTGCAATCGCATTGACCGTAACACCTTTTGCCGCAAACTCTTTGGCAAAAATTTTGGTTAACGTCACAATGGCCCCTTTGGTTGCCGCGTAGTGTGCACCCGTTGCAGTACCGCCGTTTTGTCCCGCTAAAGACGCCATATTAATGATGCGTCCATAACCTTTTTTGGCCATATATTGGCCAATAATTTGACAAGCTTGAAAGGTGCCGCGTTGGTTAACTTGGGTTACCCAATCAAAATCGGCTGCGGTAATTTCTAATACAGGCGTTGCTTTGGTGACGGTGGCATTGTTAATTAACACATCAAGTTTAGAAAATTTCTCTTCAATCCACTGCACCGCTGCATGAAAATCTGCCTCAACCGAAATATCCAGCTTTAAAGGAAACATATTTTGGGCATACTGACTTTGTGCCTTAGCATTTTCGGCTTTTTCAAGCGTACTGGCTGACAAAATCACTTGATGGCCTTGGCTCGCAAAATATTCAGCAATCACATTACCGAGTCCAGAAGCAGCACCTGTCACTAAAACAACCTGTTTCATGTTACCGCTCCTAAAGAATGTAGCTAATACCAGCCAAGGTATCGGTTGAGTTAACCAAGTTGATGATTTTACGGTTAATCTTGAAACCTGTATCAGCATCACGAGTTAAATGGTACGTAATATCGGCCGTGTAATGCTTGAGGTTTTCTTTACGGAATTCACGTAAATTTTGAGCACAGCGTAAAACGATTTCATCATCTTGATCTTGAATCACTCGTACTCGCGAAATGCTGCGTACCGTATTCGCCTTTGGTGCCGTAGAAATTGCCTCACCATTTTCAAGACGCTCTACCCGTAACTTACGCATATGATTATCGTCATAGGCATAATTTAAGTTGTTTTCGTAGTCTGTGAGGTTCGGGTCAATCGGAATGATATAAATGCCCTTTTCATTCCATAAATTGAGCCATTCACGGTATTCACTGTGGTCTAACATATCTGCTTCAGCCCAGATGAAAGCAGTGACTTCATTTAATAATTGCAGATTCATATTCATTGCTCTCTCCTTAAGCTGTCATCATCTTTTTCCACTGCTGATATGCTGCACGCATACCTGTTTCAGCACTGACATCACTTTTTAAGCCATCTTCAGTTTTAACTTCACCCGGTAAACCGCGGTTGAGCATGATCCATAAGTCATTACCGGCATTGGCACCATGTTGTACACGTTCCCAAGCCTCGGAGTCATCTGGCGTACCAAAACCAAATGGGCCTTGGAAATGTTCATGCAAACGTAAGCGATATTGATTGGCAATTTGCGGACCACCGTCCATCGTAATCACCGAGTGATGAATTTCTGTTTCAGCAACTGAAATTGGCTGTAACACACGGAAGAACGCCATTGAACATGCAATATTCGGAAATAAATTTAAGTTAAAGCCAGAACCACCAACTGCTCGAACAATACGGCGTACTTCTAACTCTTCATGCCCTTCGTCACGCAAAGCTTGAGCCAAGTCTTCGAAACGCTCTTGAATTGGTCGCTCCATTAAGTCTTCTTCTAAATCGACCAGTTCAGGAATCATCACCATGACACTGTGACCGTTTCCTAAGTCTTCAACAAAGCCCGGCTGGTTTTCGAAGTTAAAGAGTTCTTCGGTTTTTTCGTCGACAGAACTTAAGAATGACTTGTGTACCAACGGGAAGTGATATGCATCGGTGGTATTTTCAAGCTGGATTTTCCAGTTACCCGGGAAACGGAAGCGGTGTTCACCCAACACTTTAATTGGATAACCCGCACCTTGTTTCATAAACAGGTCAATCCATTTTTTCGCAGGCCCAAGGAACTCTTCAAGCGGTTGAATGTCTTCTTTAAATGAAGCGAAGATCATGCCGTTATATTCTTCTACCCGTAGACTCACCAGCGGTAATTCTGACTTATCTAAACAATCGCCGTAACTTTCCGGAGATGGCACGCCACGTAAACTGCCATCAAGTGCATAACTCCAACCGTGATATGGGCATACAAAACTGTTGGTTTTTCCTTTTTTATGTTCACATACGGTTGCTGCACGGTGACGGCAACGGTTTAAAAGTACATGGACTTTCTTTTTACGGTCACGCACCACTACAACAGGCTGTTTACCGATATTAATGGTTTTATAGCTTCCGCCTTCTGGAATTTCGCTAGCATGCGCAACCCACACCCAAGTGCTATAAAAGATTTTTTCCATTTCTTCATCAAAAATGCGTTCATCTTTATAAAGAGAAGTATGGGCACGGTCACTTTTAACTAAAGCATCATAATCAATGCCAATGTTATGCGTTGGGATAATACTGTTCATATCAATAGTCCTTTTAAATATGTCCTGGGTCATTCCTGGGAAGGTACCGGCAACTCGGCTTCACTGTGCCAATGCGATACCGGACGACTGAAAATATTCTGTGTTTGGAAATGTTTAATTTTCCATTTTCCATCTGCTTGCTTCTGAAACTTCACCTTGAGCTTTGCCGCATTCAGATGACTACGGCCATCTTGAAAAGTTGAAGTTTGCAACATCAGCCATGAAGCATTTGCATCATTTTGATTTACATAAATTTGTTCTGAATTTACAAAGTGTGCATTCATGACAAAGTGAGATTCTTTTTGTGTATAGCGTTTGAACATGTCGTAAATCGACTGCCAAGAATCATAACGACCAAAAGATTTGGAATATTTCTCACCAATACCTTCCCAAATACAGTCCTGATCAAAAAGATTCATCAACTCATAAAGATCTGTATTTGCATTGAGCTCGTCGCAGATTTCCATATAACGGTTTATGCAGTTACGAATGGCATTGTGTGCTTCCAACTGTTCTAGCCGTTCTATAATTTCTGCAATATTCACTTTGTCAGTCATTGCGGTCGCCTTAACGTTGAATAATCAATTCACGCCCAACACGAGCTTCAACTTTGCAATATTTCCAAAGTTTGTATGGCCCTTCACCCACCACGGTCGTTCTAAATAAGTTACAAGCTGCATGTACTGTCTCAATATCCGGAACATCTGCAAGCAAATAAGTGGTCCAAGGCCAGCCCGTACTTGCACCCACCATGCTTTGGTCATCATCAAGATTCCCAAAAACATGCACACCAGGTAGGTCATGAATGCCATTCCACATTTCACCAAATGCTGCCCAAACCGCTTTTGCTTCAGCAGGTTCTGCATCAAAAAAGTTCTGGTTAATACCCATGCAAAACAACACGCGTAATGGTTTTTTAGCTTCCATCTCAATATTCCTTTTTCAAAATTTAAACTTATAGATAACCTGGGGTTGGCTTTAACCCGAAACTGACTAAGCCTGCATTTTGTAAAGTTGCATCACCCATAAAGGCATGCTGGGTCACCACGTTGGTATCATTTACAAAACGGCTAAATGGATTGTTGGTATAAATCGCGGTCATACCCGCAAGCATTTGCATTTTTCGGGTGACTTTGGCGCAAACTCGCGCTGCATGGGTACATGCCAAACGCATATCGCTAATTTGTTCAGCAGTTGCTTCACGACCAGCAATAATTTCATTCCACACAATATCCATGGTTTGATAAAACCAAGACTTTGCCGCCTGAAACTCTGCATCAGCTTGAGCAAACTCATATTGAGTCACTGGGCGGTTTGCAATTTCTGCCCCACCCGTAATAGATGCTTTACCCGGTGCTAATTTTTCAAATTCTTCTAATGCGGCAGCTGCAACCCCAATACCCACCACGGTTAATACTTGAGTCGCTAAAGACAGTGATGGATATTTAAAAAATGGCTCGCTGAGTTTTGAAGGTTCGCCACGTACAAAGGTCCATTTCTTTTCGACCAATACATCTTCAACCACTAAATCATGGCTTCCGGTACCTTTTAGGCCAACAGTGTCCCACGTCATTTCGATTTTAGCTTTGTTGGCAGGCATCACTGCCATGCGTGGTAAACCTTGCATTTCATTATTTTTAAGGGGTGAAATCCCCACGCCAACAATGTCAGCGCCCATACAGCCGCTTGAAAATTTCCAACGTCCGCGCACCACCACACCTTCATCAGTAATTTCGGCAGGCTGAGGTGGGAAAATACCTCCAGCAAATACGACATCTGGCCCGTTTTGGTATAACTCTTTCAGCGTTTCTTCGGGCAAACTTCCTAAATATGCAGGGCTCATACCGAAACTTGCCACCCAACCCACTGAACCATCAGCTTTAGATAAAGTTTCGATCAACTCACAAAACTGCCGCGGTGACCATTCTTCACCACCAAAACGTTTAGGCACTAAGGCACGGTAAACACCAATTTTTTTAAGTTTTTCGATAATGTCTTGGCTCACATAGGCCTGATTATCAAACTCACCTGCACAGGCACGCTCACGAATTTCTTGGCACAAAGCATCTAAATCAACTGCTTTGTCTTGAGAAGCAAACTCCATTTTAGACAACTTATTCATCATCTAACTCCTTGTAATTTATTGCATTGCATCAACACAAAATTTAGCTATTGCACATAATTGCTCATCTTTTTGATGCTTTGATACGATCTGTAAGCCCACAGGCAAACCTTCACTGGTTTCAAGTGGCACTGAAATAGCTGGATGTCCTGATAAATTAAATGGTCGAACTAAACCGGTTAGGTTCAAAAAAGCGACCGTATTTTCAGCTTCAGAAACTTTTGGTGGAATTTGTGGAAGTGTCGGCAGAACCAATGCATCATATTTTTCTAATAAAGCATCGAGTTCCTCTGTCAGCTGCGCTTTCACAACTTCTGCTTGCTTTACTTGCTCTAAAGTGGTGTGTGCTGCTTTTAATAACCGATTATTTACATCAGAACCAATTAAGCCAGTTTGGGTTAATTCACCAAAAGCTTGCCAGTTTTCATAGTTAATAATCTGCATACCTGCATCATAAGCTGCTTCAAAATGTTCAACTTTTTCTAAAACGGTCTCTAAATTCGCTTTTTGAAGTGCTTGATAAATACAGTTCCAAACAACCTCATCTGCTTTGACATTGAGCAGCGCAAGTTTTGGTGTACGAGTGCATTCAGCCGGCTTAAAAGTTGGATCAATAATTTGCATGGCTTTTTCAATCATTTCGACTGAATTTGCAAAAGGACCAACGCAATCTAAAGAACTTGACGGCGGGTATACGCCTTCGCGACTTACCCGACCAAAAGTCGGTTTTAAACCAAAAACTCCGCAGCACGCAGCGGGCATACGAATTGAGCCGCCGGTGTCTGTCCCTAAAGTAAAATCAGCTTGTTTTGCAGCGACGGCTGCAGCCGAACCACTCGAAGACCCACCTGGAATAAGTTCAGGATATTTAGGATTGATAGGTGTACCAAAAGCATGGTTAATGCCCGTAATTCCAAAAGCCAATTCGTGCAAATTTGTCTTGCCAATAATTTCGCAATCAGCTTTTAAGATGTTTTTAACCACCTCTGCATCATCGTGCGCAGGTTCAACTTCTAATAAAGCTTTACTGCCAGCAATGGTTTTTAGACCTTGAATATCAATTGTGTCCTTCACCATCACCTTGAGCTTGCCACTTCCTTTGCGCACACTTTGGCTAATAATATTCATTCACTTTTCCATGTATTTTTATCCATTAATTAAAATATCAGAAAATTTAATGGAATTGTCAAGTAATTTTTCTAATGTGTGTTCAAGGAAATATGCAAAATTTTGTTTATAATAGAATTACCCTTTTTTTACTAAGTTATTGCTTAGCTATGCTTGATCATTTAGAACAATTTCTTCCCAATAAAGAACCGTCGAGTATTCAAAACTTCCCCTTTTTCTGGATTTCCCAAGTTAATGGTAAATATTCACAACTTATTGAAAAATCTATAAAGAAACTTGGCATTGATAATACTCGCCGCAAAATTATTTTAAGTACCAATGCGCTTGGGGAAGCCAGTATCACTGACATTGCCAATCTTTCTACTTTAAAACTCACAACAGCAACAAAGGCTGTATATCGATTGGTAGAAGATGGCATTGTGGAAGTCTACTCTTCCACCACTGATGAACGGATTTCGATGGTGAAATTAACAGCCAAAGGTGTTGAGCTTGTTGAACAGATTAACCAAATTAGTGTGGTTACCTTAGCTGGGATCCTCAATGCTTTTTCAGAAGATGAACTGCATAATCTAAATCATCAGTTAAAAAAATTATTTGATCTCATGCCATCAAGTTAATTATTTCCATCGACACTAAATTAACTTGGCTCTAGAGCAGTTAAAGCTAGTCTTAGCTGCTCACTATAAAAAATCTGCCATCAATAATAAAATTTATTAAATTCAAATATTTATAAAAATTAAACCCTTCCAATAGCTCACTTAACATACTTTTTAGGTATCTAAACATACTCAACAAGTAATGGAATTTTACATATAAAAAGAAAATAATAATTCAATAATCTAGTCAGCATTACTATTTCCGTTTGTGTTAAGACTCCTTCTTCAAGGCCCCTTACCAAACCAAATTCAATCATTTCTAGCCGTTTCATTATTCATTTCAAATGGGGACGTATCAAAAATTTTGAGGATGAATAGAAGCTAGAGATCAATTTCTTTAAAGCGTTTTATACATAAGGATTAAGTGTATGAACCAAAGTAATATCGCTGTTGAAAGGACACAAAAGAAAACCAATGCATATGCATGGTATGTGGTCATACTTTGTATGTTGGCCTATATATTTTCATTTATTGACCGTCAAATTCTGGCCTTGATGATTGAACCCATCAAAGCAGACCTTCAACTTTCAGATACTCAATTTAGCTTGTTACATGGCCTTGCCTTTTCACTATTCTACGCTGTGATGGGCTTACCATTAGCCTATATTGCCGACCGTTTTTCCCGACCAAAACTGATTTCAATCGGGATTATTGTCTGGAGCTTAGCAACAGCAACTTGCGGTTTAAGTAAAAACTTTATTCAACTATTCCTAAGCCGTATGGCTGTGGGCGTTGGTGAAGCAGCTTTATCTCCAGCGGCCTATTCAATGTTTAGTGACATGTTTAGCAAAGACAAACTAGGCCGCGCGGTCGGGATCTATTCAATTGGCGCTTTCTTAGGTGGAGGTATCGCCTTTTTAGTTGGCGGTTATGTGATTAACCTGCTTAAAGGCGTGACACTCATTGAAGTTCCTTTATTAGGTGCACTCAAAGCATGGCAAATTGCCTTTTTAGTGGTGGGATTACCCGGCATTATTATTGGTTTGCTATTTATTTTGACAGTTAAAGATCCTGCACGTAAAGGACAACAGCTCAACCAAAGCGGACAAGTTGACCAAGTTAAATTCACGCAGTGCCTTCAGTTTATCAAGAAACATGCAAAAACTTTTGCTTGTCACTATTTAGGTTTTACCTTTTATGCAATGGCACTCTATAGCCTAACTAGCTGGACACCTGCATTTTATATTCGTAAGTTTCAACTCGCGCCGACTGAAACAGGCTATATGCTCGGTACGATTCTGTTAGTCGCAAATACATTAGGCGTGTTTTGTGCAGGATGGCTAAACGACTGGTTTATTAAAAAAGGACGCCAAGATGCACCGATGTTCACGGGGGTGATTGGTATTGTTGGCCTGATTATTCCAATTGCATTTTTCACCCAAACAGATCAACTCTGGCTTTCAGTAACTTTGCTCATTCCTGCAATGTTCTTTGCCTCTTTCCCACTTGTGATTTCGGCAACAGCATTGCAAATGTTAGCACCCAACCAATTTAGAGCACGCCTTTCTGCCCTATTCCTTTTGGTAAGTAACTTAATTGGACTAGGTGTTGGTACAACATTAGTCGCAATTATTACAGATAAGGTTTTTGGCAATCCATTAATGGTGGGTTCTTCTTTATCTATTGTGGGTGGTTTGTCCTGTGTACTGGCTTTGGCTCTACTTTTTAAAGGCTGTAAATCCTTTAGTGAAAGCATGAAGCTTGAAAAATTACATTAATTGAAGCAACAGCCACTTATAAAAACAGGAGTTCCCTTTAAACAATTTAGGGAACACCACACCAATATTTCACAATACGTAATGCCGAGGACTGGCATATATCTTGGAAATGGATTATGGAATTATTACACCGTTTTAAACCACACACTTTAGCTGTTGCCACTTTAATACTTATGTGCAGCAGTTCTTGGGCTGCAAATCCAAATCAGCAAACTGAAGATGAGTGGAAATTCACTTTAAAAAATGCCTATATCAACCGTAATTTTGATAATGACGCCCTTAAAGATACCGGCAGTTGGTCTCAGGCAGCATCTTTATTTTATAAATCGAAAATGCATGGCACTCCACTAGTCATAGCAGATAAGCCTATCACCATTGGAGCTGATGCTTCAGTTCAATACGCCGTACGTTTGAGTTCAGACAAACATGTCGCAGATACAGTTTTGCCTTTTAATAAAGAAACGCAATCTCAAGCATCTGATTATCTAAAATACGGCGCGACTTTAAAACTAGGTTATGACAAAACACTTTTAAGTATCGGTGAACTCTGGCTAGATTTACCTGTAACGGCTGTTGATGCTAGCCGCCAGTTACTCACCTCGTATTGGGGAACCAATCTTAAATCACAACTTTCAGATCAACTTTATGCCGAAATTGGCCGAGTGGAAAAAGTCTCGCCACGAAATGAAGAAGATTTTAAAAAGTTTTCGTTCACAGCAAATGGAATTACCAAAGAATCTGATGGCTTAAATTATATTGACCTGCGCTATCAATTTACGCCGTCTTTGAAGGGCGAATATTATTTTGGTAATTTAGAAGATCTCTACAATAAACACTATGTAGGGCTTGAGCATACGTGGAAACAACCAACTTTTGCCCTGACCTCCAAATTTAAATACTTTAATGCGAAAGATGACGGCAATACCTTTGATATTGATGCACAGAACATTGGTTTACTTGAAACCGTCAAAGTAAAAAACCATACCTTTGGTTTGGGTTACCAACAAATTATTGGAGAGTCGGCTTACCCATTACCAGATGGCTTCTTACCAGAAACTTATTTCATTAACTGGAATGCCACAGGCTTTTTCAAAGAAGATGAAAAGTCTTACCATGTCATGTATGGCTATGACTTTAAAGATTACGTTCCGGGCTTAAACGCAATGGTGAAATATGTTTACGGTCATGACTTTAAAGCAGCCAATGGCGAGAAAAACCATGAAACCGAGTCTAATGTGATTTTAAACTATGCATTTCAACAGCCGTTCTTAAAAGGCATTGCCCTGCAATACATTCGTATTGATTACAACGTAAAACACGGTAATGACTTTGGTGAAGATCGCTTGTTTGTCAATTACACTAAAAAATTCTAAATAAAAAATACCCCCTAAACTTTAGGGGGTATTTTTTTATCCTAATTTATTGACCAACTTTAATGGTAAAACCTTCATGGCAATACTCATTGGTAACCACGGCCACTGTGGCACATAAGCTTTTACAGGTTGTTTTTCGATAGCTTTTACTAAAGCTTTACATCCTGTTTTGGCGTCAACTTCAAAAGGTAAATGTTTAGCACCTTCATTCATTTCGGTACGGATATAACCCGGGAAAATGGTTGAGACTTTAATTGGAGTATCCAGTAATTCAGCACGAATACCCTCGGCCAAGTGAGCAACTGCAGCTTTACTCGCCGCATAGGTCGATAAATGTTTTGGTAATCCGCGCATCGCACTCATAGACGACATGACCACCAAATGACCTGCATTTTGCGCTCTAAAAATTTCAATCGCTGCCTCACACTGTGCTAAAGCAGAGATAAAATTTGTTTCGGCCGTGGCTCTATTAATTTCAAAATTACCTTTACCAATACGACGGCCATTGCCTACCCCCGCATTTACAATAATTCGGTCTAAATAGCCAAATTCTTGTTTAAAGGCGCGAAATACTTCAAAAACCTGATCGTAATTGGTAACGTCCAGACTTTTCGCAATTACCTTAATACCGTACTCATTTTCTAGTTCGGTTTTTAAAGTCTCTAATCGGTCTAAACGGCGTGCACAAATCGCTAAGTTATAACCTTTGGCTGCAAATTCATGCGCCATACCTGCGCCTAAACCAGAACTTGCACCTGTAATTAAAATTGTCTTCGCCATGCTTTTATCCTTATTTTAAATCCATGTCAGTAAATCTGGACGCTCAGCTTTTATAAAATGATGTTCATTTAAACTTAAAACCTGAGCTTCGTTTCCAACTAAACGTAAAGTCGTGAGGCTTGTATTGGTAATTGCCCAATTCAAAGCAAAAGTTCGATTAGGGCTCAGTTCAAGCAGCTTGCCAATTGCTACGGAAATCACGCCACCCGAGGTAAAAACGACTGCATAACGAGGCTTGGTTTTTGCCAACTCATCACAAAGTTGCTGTAGTGCCGTTTCGACTCTTTCTTTAAAGTGTGGCCAAGACTCATCATATTCATGATGAAAATCGCCGTCGGTCCATCGTTCAATCGCACCTTCAAAGATTTTGGCAAGATACGCGCGAGGGTTATGCTCTTTTGCGACATCGGCTTTTAACAGTTCAGGCTGTTCAAAACGCGGCTCATAACGGGCAAAAACCTGTTGATGGTTAAACTCATTCCATAAATTATTATGATGAATTACCGCATCTGGAAAACATTCTTTTAGTGCAAGCTGTGCAGTTTGTTCATGGCGCTGCATAGTTCCTGCAACTACATAAGGTTGTTCTTTCAATATTTTCTTAAAATATTGGCCTAATAAAGTCGCTTGAGCTTCACCATTTTCAGACAACTCATCATAGTTACTTTTACCAAACGATGCCTGTCCATGCCTTACCAGATAAATTGTGGTCATCTTCTTAAAATACCCTGTATTTTCTGTAGAGATTGCTGAGCAAATTCCGATTCTTGCAGTTTTTGCTGGGCGATAAGTTTTAAAGCTCTGATATGTAGTGCATGGATCACTATCCAGAAATCTTTAAAAGCAGGGTTTCGGGTTTGTTTATGGTAATAACGATAATAGATTTGCTGGGCAATCACTGCTAAACGGAATACACCGAAGACTTCATAAAAAGTCCAGTTTTGAGGCTCCAGACCAGTTTTTTGCAAATAATAGTCAACAACTTCTTTGCGAGAGAACATTCCCTTTAAGTGAGTAGGCTGACGACGTGTCGATCTAAAAATCATATTATCCGTGGGCTCAACCCAATAGGCCAAAGCGCTACCTAAATCCATTAGAGGATCACCCAAAGTCGCCATTTCCCAATCCAGCACCCCAATCACTTCAGTTGGATGTTTTGGATCTAAAATCACGTTATCAAAACGCCAATCATTGTGAATAATACAAGTTGTAGAATCTTGAGGGATATTATCGTTTAGCCATTTTCGAACATATTTAAATGAAGGAACGTTGATTGTGCGGACTTTTTCATAACGCTTATCCCAACCTTCAACTTGTCTACGGCAATAGCCAGTACCTTTGCCTAGTTCAGCTAAAGGCGTGTTCTCATAAGGAACTTGATGTAGCTCGATCAGCTTATCAATAACGTTTACACAAAGCTCATGAACATCTTCCTCAGTAAAGCCAAGCTCAGGCGGTAATTTTGCACGAGGAATAATTCCTTCAATGCGTTCCATGACATAAAAATCACAGCCAATAACGGTTTCATCCTGACAAAGCGCTACCATTTTAGGAAGAACTGGATAATAAGGGGCAAGGTTTTTCTGCACCATATATTCACGGGCCATATCGTGGGCTGACTTGGCTTTTGTTCCTTTTGGTGGACGTCGTAAAATTAAATCCGTATTTTCATACTTTAAACGATAAGTCCAATTCGACGCCCCGCCCGTATATTGAGTAACCACTGCTGAACCAACTAGCTCAACACCTTGGTTTTTTAACCAGTTTTCAACTGCCCCAATATCAAGCTCTTCACCTTCACGTACTTCACCGCCTACATCAATTACCGACATATTCACTTCCTTTAAACTTATACTTTCTTATGACGACCATAACCACGTTTGGCCAACTCTAATTTGGCAATCATGCCTTTATGTACTTCATCCGGACCATCAGCTAAACGTAAACTGCGTGCTTGGGCAAAGAAACCTGTTAATGGCGTATCTCTTGAAACGCCCGCACCGCCATGTAGCTGAATTGCCATGTCGACTACTTTTTCTAATACGCTTGGAGCGACTACTTTAATTGCAGATATTTCTGTTAAAGCGGCCATGTTTCCTAAAGTATCCATTTTATAAGCAGCATACAAGGTTAAAAGTCTAGCTTGATCTATGGCGACTCGCGCATCGGCTACACGCTCTAGGTTTCCGCCGAGTTTTAAAATTTCTTTGCCAAACGCCGTTCTAGACATACCTCTATCAATCATAAGCTCTAGTGCTTTTTCAGCAGCTCCGATACAGCGCATGCAATGATGAATACGTCCTGGCCCTAATCTGCCTTGTGCAATTTCAAAACCTTGACCCGCTCCACCAATAAAGTTTTCAAGAGGCACTCGAACATTATTAAAATGAACCTCACCGTGTCCATGCGGTGCATCGTAGTCACCAAACACAGGTAACATACGTTGAATTTCAACACCTGCCGTATCAATCGGTACTAAAACCATAGAGTGTTGATGATGGCGGTCTTTAGTTTCATCTGGAGTATGGGCCATAAAAATAATGACTTTAGCATTTGGATCACCTAAACCAGACGACCACCATTTTTTGCCATTTAAAACAATTTCATTACCATCTATAAGTGCAGTCGCTTGCATATTGGTGGCATCACTTGATGCAACATCTGGTTCAGTCATGCAAAAAACAGAGCGAATTTTTCCGTCCAATAAAGGCTTTAACCATTGCTGTTTTTGCTGCTCACTGCCATAGCGCCATAACACTTCCATATTTCCCGTATCTGGTGCATTACAGTTAAAAACGGTTGGTGCCAATAAACTGCGACCAGTCAATTCAGCAATATGCGCATATTCTTGAACAGTTAACCCTGCACCTAGATTTTCATCGGGTAAAAACATATTCCAAAGACCTGCCTGTTTGGCTTTAGATTTCAAAGTTTCTAAAAGTTCGGGCCACTGCCATTTTTTCCAGTTTCCATCTGGATTTAACTCATGAACTTCTTCCCAAAATTTTGCTTCGACAGGTTCTATTTCTTCTAAAATAAATTTTCTTGTTCGCTCGGCAAAATCTTGAGCTTTCTTGGAGAGTTCAAACATTCTTTTTCCTTTACATCATTATCTGGTCTTTACATCAACATAACTTGAAACTTAATATGAATGAAATGATTTTATTAAATAATACATCATGAATAATATTCATAACCTACATGGCCTAGACTTAAGTTTTTTTCACCGAATTGATATCAATTTATATCCGCTTTTTATCGCGATTTATGAGCAAAAAAGTATTTCAAATGCGGCAAGTAGTCTCAATATTACGCAGTCAGCAGCAAGTCATGCTTTGCAGCGCTTACGGCAGCAACTTGAAGATGATGTATTTATACGTGTAGGCAATAAAATGTCTGCAACGCCTTTTGCCGAGCAGATTTATCCAACTGTTAAGCAAGCACTTTTAACGATTCAAAATATTAGCCAACAGAAACATGTGTTCGATCCAACAAGCTTAAAAAACTTAAAAATCGCCGTGCATGATGAAATTGAGCCGATTATTCTTCCAAGACTGGCTCAACATTTTCAAAATCTTAATTTAGATTTGCAGTTTGTGAGTATGAAACTCGATCGAAAACATATTATGGCGGACTTGGCGACACAGCAGCTCGATTTCGTGATTGATCTAGAACAATACTTATCTCCAAAAATTACCTTTGATCATTTGGTGACAGATGAATTTGTAATTTGCAGCCAACTTAAAGAAGTCGATTTAGCTAGTTATATTAATGGACGACACATTGGTGTTTCATCACGCCGTACGGGTGCTTTACTTGAAGATATTTATTTAAACCAACACCAAAAAATTTCAAGAAATGTATTTATGCGCTGTCAAAACTACTCAACGGCGTTACAAGTTTTGGGAGCCCAAGTCGATGCAATACTTACCATGCCCCGTATGATTTTGCAGCATTTATCTTATAGCCCTGAGATTCGGTTACATTCTCTACCTTTTGAGATGACCAATATTAAAATGGGTATGTTTTGGCACGAAGATTTAAGGGATAATTTAAGGCATCAATTTTTGCGACATGAAATTATTAAACTTTTTCAGTAAAGCAAATTGATCTACTAAGCTTCTATCGTACAAGGACCAGTAATGAGTAAAGATGAACGGATAATCCAGAATCAGGACAACAAAAAAACGATTCGTCATGAAGATTACATTGCTGGCATTGGTAAAGGCATGGCGATTTTAGATAGCTTTAGTAGTAATCAACATCGTTTAAACATTTCTATGGCTGCCGAAAAAACCGGACTCACCCGAGCTGCAGCAAGACGTCATTTATTAACTCTAGAATATTTAGGTTATCTTGAGTCAGATGGTCACTATTACTATTTAACCCCAAAAGTTCTTAAATTTTCAGGAGCTTATTTAGGTGCAGCTCAGCTTCCGAAAGTGTCTCAACCTTTATTAAATCTTCTAACTAACCAAACCTCTCTCATTTATTCTGTGATGGTACTTGATGGTTATGAAGCCATTACGATTGCCCGTAGTGCTGCCCACCAACAAACTGACCGTGTAAATCCATATGGTTTGCATTTAGGTAATCGCTTACCTGCTCATGCAACTTCGGCGGGTAAAATTTTATTGGCACATTTAAGCCAAGAAGAACAATTGGACTGGCTCCAAAAATATCCGCTTCAGCGTTTAACTAAATATACGCATGTCGAAAATGATAAATTTTTAGAGTTACTAAAAGAAATCCGAGAACAAGATTGGTGTTATTCACGTGAAGAGCACGAATTAGGTGTCCATGCGCTCGCCGTACCGATTTATGGACAAGATTTTAAAGTGGTTGCTGCCTTAAACATTGTTTCTCCAACCATGAGAACAACTGAAGAATATTTAATTCAACATATTTTGCCGCTATTGCAAGAGACTGCGCGGGATTTAAGACAAGTTCTTTAAATCTTACTTAGGCTATTTCCATAAGATTAATTTTATTTTTTGCTTAGGCTATTTGGTTAAATAAAATAATCAGAATGTATACTTAGGCTATTTCTAAAAGTAATTAAATGGGATTTTTAAATAGCGGATGCCATTCGCTTCAGGTTCCGGAAAATTTCCACCGTTCATATTAATTTGAATTGAAGGCAGAATTAATTTTGGCATTGCCAAAGTAGCATCTCTTTCTTGACGCATTTTTATGAATGATTCTTTGGAAACTCGTCGATTTAAATGGATATTGCTTTGTTTTTGAGTTTTTATATCTGTTTGACAGATATATTCGTCACGGCCTTCAGGCTTATAGTCTAGGAATGTTATAGGCATCTATCTCCCCTATTTTGAAATGTTCATAATCTTCAAATAAATAATCAAAAGGCTGATTTTCATTAAATTTCTTAAAATTAAAATTATAGATAGCCGAAAATGTTTCTTGTACTACCGAGATTTTTTGACTAATCGCAATTGTACCGCCCAATTTAGATTTTAAATATTGGGCAGCAGTCATATGGTCCGCATGTACATGGGTTTCTAAAATCCATTGGACTTTAAAGTTTTGCGCCAAGACATAATCGACAATCAGATCAGCATTAGTCGTTTTTGTAGTGGCCGACGCGGCATCATAGTCAAGCACACTATCAATAATTGCGCATTGACGAGTCGCTAAATCTGCAACAACATAGCTAAAAGTATTGGTATTTTCATCAAAAAAATCTTTCACTAGAGGTTGTTGCATAGCTTTAATTTCCTTTATTTAAAATTCGGTAAATAAACATTCCTACTAACATAGCCACAATAAAATAAAGCGCTTCAAAATGTCCTAATCCAATGAGAGTTAAAGCGGGCGCTGGACATATGCCTGCTATTCCCCAGCCTATACCGAAAATAAAAGCACCTACAATTAACCTTTGGTCAATCTGTGTATTTGTTGGTAATTGAATTTGTTCATTAAAAATGGTTTTTGGTTTTTTAATAGCCCTTTGAAACGGAATAAATGCCACAGCAATAGCACCTAGCATCACAAACATTAAGCTAATATCCCATTGCCCAAAAATATCTAGAAACCCTAAAACCTTTGCAGGATTAGACATACCAGAAATCATTAACCCCAATGAAAACAAACCACCAAATATAAAAGCAAAGATATTTTTCATAAGATTACCCCAGCACATGGCGAATGATATAAACAGTCAGCATGCCAGCAAACATAAAAACTGCGGTCGCTATTATTGAGCGTTTTGATAGCCTGCTCATTCCACAAATGCCATGCCCACTTGTACAGCCTGATCCAAGTCGTGTACCAAAACCAACAAGTATCCCTGCCAGAATAAGTACAAATGAATTGGCTTTAATTTCGATTTCAGGCTGATAGAAATAACCATATATGAAAGGTGTAATCACGAGTCCTGCAATGAACCAGAATGCAGAACTTTTAAATATATCTCTAGATGGGCTAATGAATTGAGCAAGCAAACCACTAATTCCAGCTATACGACCATTTATATATAAATACCCAACTGTTGCGATACCGAGTAATAAACCACCCACAAAGGCATAGACAATACTTGACATATAAGCACTCTTAACAATATATGTTTTTATAATCTGTATTATACGCTGATTCTTTTAGAAATACTTAATATAAAACTTTTAAGTTTATAATTCTTCTTAACAAGAAAAAACCCCAAGATTTTGGGGCTTTTATCATTAAATTAGATCTTTAATGCCTAATTGTTCAGGTAATTTTTCCATAACTTTATTTAATCTATTATTTGCTGGAGAGATACAACCTGTGTAATGGCTTAATTTTGTTTCTGTACCATTGGGTTGAATCCAGGTGATGTAATAGCTAGGCATATCGGTCGCAGTTTGCTGACAACCTGCAGTTTTAGATTGGGTTCCTGTTTGCGGGCGATAAGTTTTTAATTCATCAGCAAGTTTTTGATAATCTTTTACGCTACCTTGAATTTCTTTAACGCCAATTGCTTTTGTATATTGCTTACCTTCAAAACGAATTAAACCGGTAGGTGTTACTTCTACTGAGTAAATTGGGCATGCGCCGAAACATGGACTAGAAGCATAACGAATGGTTTCTTGTGTATTAGGTGCTTGTTGAACAGAAGCACAACCCATTAAAGCCAAACCGGATAAAGTTGCAAGAACTAAAAATCTCATTACATCACCTATTATTATCAAGTGGCATTAATCTAACAAATCATATGCAAATTGTCATTAAAGACTCATTTTTCATAGTATTATTTGCTATTACTTAGGCTATTTTTAGTTATCAAGAAAATTAAAATATAAAGCACATAAAAAAAGGCCCATCGTTAGATGAGCCTTAAGCCAATTAAAGCTTAAATTCCTGAAATACAAATTATTACTGGGTAGTAATAACCTGCGCCGACCATTCTATCTTAATGCAATACATTATTTAAATATAATATAAGTATATATTTACGCTCGTTTTTCCAACAAAAAAAACCTGTTTTTTAGAGTTAAAAACTCAATAATGTTTATTTTTAATTAAAATTCACAACTTTAAGTTAAACAAAACTTAATAAATTTTGAAATTTTATTTATAGGTAAAACATTATAAAAAAATGCTTAATAGTTCGGCTATATCTAGTGTTCAGGATGAATCAATTATAGGAATATTTTAAGTTTAGCAATAACTTCAAGCACTTTTTTACTATTTGGTAAAGCTATCTCACTAAAATTACAGAATTTACGCAAACACTCTAATAGAAAAAAGATATTAAAAAAATAAGGGCAAAAGAAAATTTAACCTTTTGCCCTCTTTCATTATTTCTCTAAACTATATGCGATCACATAATCACCATGGTCTGGGGACTGTCGTGCACCACCCGCGGTAACCACTACATATTGTTTACCTGTTTTAGGTGAAACATAGCTGATTGGTGTACCTTGACTACCTACTGGCATACGTGACTTCCACAGCTCTTTACCTGTAGATGAATCAAAAGCACGCAAGTAATAATCTTGAGTTGCAGCAAAGAAAACTAAACCACCTTGAGTTGCCATTGGCCCACCAATAGTTGGCATACCAATCGGTGCTTTCAAGCCCATCTTAATACCAAGTGGTCCAGTGTCCTCAACTGTACCAAGTGGTACTTGCCATGCAATCTGACGAGTTTTCATGTCAATTGCTGTCATGGTACCAAACGGTGGTTTTTGACAAGGAATACTTAAAGCGGACATAAAGCGGTTTTTATTCACTTTATATGGTGTACCTTTCATTGGTACAGCACCCATACCTGTATTTACTTTTTCGCCACCACTCGCCTGAATCTTAATATCTTCAGGTGTTTGTTTAATGAGTTGAACCCATAAACCAAGACGCATATCGTTTACGAACATGTAACGATGTGTCGGGTCAAAAGCAATACTACCCCAGTTCATGCCACCTAAAGAACCAGGGAAGCTTAATGAAACATCAGTACCCGGTGCAGTAAATAAACCTTCGTAACGCATTGACTTAAAGTTAATACGACACATGAGCTGATCAAACGGCGTTGCACCCCACATATCTGACTCAGTTAAAGTCTGATTACCAATTTGAGGCATTTCAACAGAACGTGGTTGAGTTAAACTGTATTGCTCACCCGGAATATTTGCCGCTTTCACTGGTTGTTCAATCACTTTAGTTAGCGGTTTACCAGTTACACGGTCAAGAACAAAGAATTGGCCTGATTTGGTTCCAATCACAACAGCTGGCTTAGTCGTACCATCTTTTAATGGAAAGTCGACTAGACTTGGTTGCATTGGTAAGTCAAAGTCCCATAAGTCATTATGAACAGTTTGATATACCCACTTTTCTTTACCCGTTGTCGCATCAAGTGCCAAAACAGAAGTATTGTATTTGTGATCTAACGGATTACGGTTACCACCCCAAATGTCGACAGATGAACTACCCATCGGTAAAAACACCGTATTCATTTGTGGATCATATGACATTGCAGCCCAAGAGTTTGCCGAACTACGTTTATAGGTTTCACCCGGTTTAAGAACATAGTTAGGATCTGGATTACGCGGGTCAAATGCCCAGCGAAGTTTACCCGTGATCACGTCATAACCACGTATTACACCACCCGGCATATCTGCTGCCACGTTGTCTGCAATACGGCTACCCACCACAATAGTTGTTCCGGCAATAGTTGGTGCAGAAGTCACTTCAAAACGTGGAGCCTTAGTCCCACCGCCTAAGCCTTCGAGTAGATCAACCGTTCCATTTACACCAAAGTCCGCACAGCGCTGACCATTATCTGCATTGACTGCAATTAAACGGCCATCTGGCGTATTGGTATATACACGACGTGGACAGGCTGTGTTGTTGGCAACAGTAGTGACTGGAGTTGCACCAGCTAAAGTTGGTTGCACCAGTGGTTTAGTTGAATCGAAGTATGCAACACCACGGCAACGTTCCCAAGCATCGGCTTTTGAGTTTACCTCAGCTTTCCAGATCTGTTTGCCCGAGTCAGCATCTATGGCAAAAATGTTGTTATGTGGCGTACATAAAAAGACTTTATTTCCAACTTGTAGTGGCGTCATTTGATCTTCGGCACCATTACCGCTACCCGTTGTAAAATCACCTGTTCTAAAGCGCCAAGCTTCTTTTAGTTTATGAACGTTATCTCGGTTAATTTGATCGAGAGCAACAAAGCGACTACCACCCGCATCATTTCCATAATTTTCCCAATTCACCTGTTTTTTTGCAGGGTCAACTGGTACTAAAGGTAGCTTTTCACCTGAGCTTGCTACTGTTGGATGCGGTTGAAACATTTGATAGAGCGCAATCAACATACCCACCACAACTAAGCCACCTACGGCATAGGCTGAAGATGCCAAGCTAGTTTGAAATTGGTAGCGTCGAATTGAAGGTAAGGTAAATAACAAGGCAGCAAAAAGACCAGCAGGAAACATTAAGCGCGAGAATAACGGCCAAAATTCCCATCCAGCATCAATGAGTGACCAAATTACGGTACCAACAAAAACAGCCGCAAAAATCCAGACACCCAGCGCTTTTTTCCGGAAAATACTAATTGCTGAAATGGTTATAAACAGTCCTGAGATAAGGAAATACCAAGAACCACCGAGAGATACTAGCTTTCCACCGCCCACGATATAAAAAATACCAGTAGCCAATAAAGCTAAACCTAAAATAAAACACCATATTTTGAATAAGATATGAAACTTAGAATCTGACTCAGACATAGATCCTACTCCACATATACTGAACCCGAATAGTTCAAGCATTTGGGCCAGTTAAACTATGTCTAACCAGCCATCAATATTATTAAAAATTAACTTTTACACTCAGGCCTGCCACCCAAGCATCATCGACTTCTTTCACACCAGCAGGTTGATGGATATATTGAATGTTTGGACGTAACATGACGGCCGGAGACCATTGATAGGTATAGTTCAACTCGACATTTAACTCGTCGTCTTGAATTGGAATATAGTCAGATGCAATCGGATCATAGCTATAGTATCCGCGGCTTTCGTTTGTCGCGATCTGTTTATCTTTAGCACGATCATTGACTACATAATTGGCAATACCAAAGCCAATCGAATCATTTGGACGGCTATCAAACGGTCCCTTATACCAAAGAGCAAGCTGTTGCGTACTTTGAACAAAAGTCGTTGCTTTATCATTTACAACGCCATTAAAACTTACATATAAACCGCGTTTCGGATCTTGGCCGGCATGGCTAAGTTGTTGCTGTGCATTAATCCAGAAGCTTTGTTTTCCGTCATGCACTTTACCCGCAGTTTTAATATCATTTGCTTCTGCGGTTGAGTACAGCGCACCTACTTTATATTCACCCGGTAAACCATTAAAAGCAGCAAGTTTTGGTTTCCATGCAAGTTCAACTGGTATGGTAGCACCCTTGACGTTATTCATATCCAGATTAAAACCATCACTGTTTGATTCGGTTTTAATATTGTCTGGATTGACCTCATACACACCAACACCTAAAGTCCACTCAGGTGCAAACTGATATTTAACGTTTGTCGCCCAAACACCGACTGGTGAGTTATACCAAATTGAACCAATTGATTTTCCTAACTGCCCACCGCAAAGCAATAAGTTCTGAAACTCACATTGAGAACTATTAAAGTCCTCTGACATTCCCATACGACCAAATTTGACCTGTACAGTATTATCAACCAAGCCCTTCTTTACCCATGCTTGGGATAAACGCCAAATTTTCCCGCGACCATAAATTTCTTGAGCATTGCCCAATTGGCTAGAACGTGGGTCTTTAATACGCTCAAGAGTTAATGCATTACCGTCACGTTTAGTCACGACTAGGCTCGCTGTTGTATCTTTCCAACCAGCAATTTTTTCTAAATCTAGGTTTGCACCTAAAGAAAGTTGTGCGGCATTTTCAAAAGTATTGCTGTCGTTATAACCACCATCTAAATTTGTGGCACTTTGGCTCATAATAGAAGCCGTAAATTTATAGCCCTGCTGCTCTAATTGCTGACGTTTTCCATTCCAGTCGCCTAGCAACCATTGACGGTCTTGTGACCAAGGCTCATTAGCAAGCGCAAATTGGCTACCTAATACAGCAATTGTTAGCACACTCAATTTCATTACATTTGGCATTTCAAGTCCCTTTTGTCTTTTCTGAAATGCGCCCCTGTTTTGAGGCGCTTTATTTTTTGTTATTTAACTTGCACAAACCCGAGCTCAGATGTAGCACCGAAGCGATCCGTCACATTTGCTGTAATTGAGGCAACTTTGACTGTTGGTTTCCAATTGGCTTTTGCTTTACCTTCGGCATCTGTAGCTACTGTTATTGTTCCTAAATATTGCTCAGCTTCTTTTGATGCTGCATTTTGGTTGCCAAAAAACTCAACTTGATAGCGTTGATTTGGTAAGCCATTAACTTCTACTGTAACTGAACCTTTATTCGCTGTTAACTTAGGCGCTTTAATACCCTGATTCGGCTGAGCATTACAGTCCTGTTGATTTGGCTGAGTACATGTTTTTTGTTGTTTAGATGGGTCGACAACCACACCACCACCACGAGAACCTACAAATCCTGCATGCTCAAGTGCAGGAACTCCAAATACAATTGCCCCTAAACGCTGATCTGGTACACATGAACCACCCGCTTCACAACGTTTAATATCTTTACCATTGTCCCAAATCAGGTTTTTAGTCAATGTAATTCTTGCATTTGCATCTTTTTCAGAGCGAATGGCTACACTAATACGGTTACCATGTACTTTATTGCTATCAAGAATGTTGCCATCACCCGTCATATTGAAACCAATCGAGTTATTGGTCATTTCGTTGTAGGCGATATAGTTACGTTTGCCCCAGTTAATCTGTAAGCCATCTGAATAGTTTTCGAATTTATTACCAACTACAGCATTGTCATTACCCCACAAAATTTCAATACCTTGTGATGGTTCTGGGTTTGCTTTGGTTGAAACAAAATGGTTATTCGCAATTAAGTTAAATGCTGCACCACGTGTCAGTTCTAAGCCATCACCATTGTCTTGGAAAATGTTGTCTAAAACTTTGTTATTATTAGTCGTAGTTGCGGTTGGATTACCTTTACCATCATCACCCGTCAACATAACACCTGCACCACCGTAGTTATTACTAATACGGTTGTGTTGAATCAGGTTATTGCTCGAGCGGTTAATCAATACCCCAATACAGAAACGATGAATGTCTAAACCTTTTAAAGTGACATTGTTGACGTCACGTAATACCAACCCCGGTAAAGTCATAGTACGTACATTGGTGCCGTACTGCTCAGGGTTTGCACCTGGACAAGCTTTTGCACCTTCGCCTTTAACATAGTTTGAACCATCAATTGCGATGTATTCGCCAGTTTTATCCCACTGAGTACCAATGATTTTGATGGGTGCTTTAATTTCAGGAAGTGCGCTGTTTAATTTAATCGCATAAGGCGCTTTGCCTACTGCTTGAATCAAGATATCGCTAGCTTCGCTTGGGTTTGCATTGGCTTGTTCAATTGCCCAGCGTAAAGAGCCTTTATTGCTATCGTCTTGATAACGGTCAACCACATAAGTTTGAGCCGCAGCTATGCCTGAAACCATCAAACCTAATGCAAGAGTAGTTAAACGTAATGTATTCATTTCATCATATCCTTATGATTTATGGGTTTGTTGGTTGAACTGTTTGTAAAATCTGTTTGAGCTTAGTCACATCAATTTGACCCGGTGCAGAAGCCTGACCAATCATGCCAAAGCTATAACTTCCGCCCATATTGGCAGTCGCAACACGGGAAATCGTACCTAATTGCCCCATCGACATCGTCAATAATGGTTTAGTGGTTTGCTGGCTTACTTTTAAAGTTGCGTTCATTAAAGTGAAGACATCTTGTTTAGATTTAGGCATTACAGCAATTTTGAGAATATCTGCGCCCATTTGATCTTGTTTTAACAAGCGTTTTTCTATTTCATCTTGGCTTGGTGTTTTTTGAAAGTCGTGATTAGACATGACAACGAGCACTTTCTTTTGATGTGCTTTTTGAACAATTTCTGAAACTACTTTTTGATCACGGAACATTTCAACATCTAACCAGTCCATGAAAGGATTCTTTAAATAAGCCTGATAAGTCTTACCATAATCAGCATCACTAATTTCAAGCTGGCCCCCTTCGTTTTTGGTACGAATAGTGGCAATCATTGGCTTATTGCCTAAAATCTTTTTCAGCTCATGACCTAAGGCAATGACTTGTTTTGTATCGCTGGCAAAGCTTAATAAATCGATACGGAACTCTGCTAAATCAGCATCTGCTGTATTTGCAATGACTTGAGCTTGTGCCAATGCTTGTTCTTTAGTTTTTGCGGTAATCGGAACAATCGTTTTAACGGCTGTAGCGGCAGGTTGTGTCTGAGCAGCTAAAGCAACAGGTTCAGCATTTACCTGTGCAGTAAAAAATGGGAGTGCAAGCAAACTTAGGCTTACTAATGTTTTCATGTTCATATGTTCATCCTTAAAAAGGCTACACGCATCCTTGAATAATCAGGTGTAGCCTTAGGTGTTTCTTAAATATCAAAAAATACAGTTTCGTCATCGCCTTGAATACGAATATCAAAGCGGTAAACAACTTCACCATTTTCTTCAAAACGTTTTGCAATGAGAGTTTGACGACGTGGTGCCCATTCAATACTATTTAGAATTGGATCGTTAGCATTTGCTTCAGCTTCATCTTCAAAATAAACACGTGTATGAAGACCCAAGTTAATACCGCGAGCGAAAATAACTAACGCAATATGAGGTGCCTGAATTGAACCTTTACGGCCTGCTGTCGCGCCCGGTTTAATCGTATTGAAACTCCAAACACCTGTTTCAAAGTCAGCTCCCGTACGGCCCCAACCGTGAAATGCAGGATCAGCTTTTTGCTCACGCGTATCTGCCTGACTTGGATAAATACCGTTCGCATCAGCCTGCCAAATCTCAATGAGTACATCACGTAGCGGTAAACCTAATCCGTCAAACACTTGACCTTCAAGACGAATACGCTCACCTTTTGTCTGGTCTTGAACCAACTGGTTATTAAAGTTGTTTTCAAAAACTTCAATACCAGCCTGTTGTGGCAATAAGCCAATGTGAACGTAAGGACCACCTGTTTGAGATGGAGTTTCTTTTAATTCCTGAAAATTCCAGTTGTTCATGCTCGTGCTCCCGATTAAGTCAAATCATTTTCGAAGTAAGTCGCTCGACGTCCACGTAAAGTGATGTCAAAACGGTAACAACGGCTATCTGCTTCGATAAAGTTGTTTTTATCTTCTAGTGCAATCAAGGCACGACGTTGATCTTCAGACGGAATCGTTTTTAAAATCGGGCAAGTATCAATGAGCGTATCGCCTTCAAAATAAAACTGCGAAATCAGACGCTGCGCCCAACCATCAGCAATTAAAGAGAAGTGGATATGAGCTGGACGCCATTCATTAATACGGTTACGCCATGGGTACGGACCCGGTTTAATGGTACGGAAAATATAAAAACCGTTTTCATCAGTTAAGGTACGACCACACCCACCAAAGTTAGGGTCCATTGCACCAATATATTTATCGTTTGGATGACGGTAACGACCAGAAGCGTTGGCCTGCCATACTTCTAGAAGTGCATTTTTTACAGGACGACCAAATTGGTCACGAACATAGCCATGAACAATGACACGCTCACCAATTGGCAAACCATCTTTGGCATAGTTCAAAATCAAATCGTTATCTTTTGGGCCAAACAGATTTGAAGAAAAATGTGGCGCAGTGACTTCAGTTAAAGTCTCATTAATTGAGATCAATGCATTTTTTGGCGAACGTAATACACTTGTTTTATAACCTGGCGTATACGCTGGTGGATGATCATCTGTATTACGTTGGGCGTAAGCACCCCAGCTATGTTGTGACATCTTTATCTCCTTAATCCTGTTCTTTCGCTGCAATTGGGTTTACTTCTATCCCCAACTCTTTAAAGACTTCTTCAGCCATATGCATTGCAGCGTTTGCAGCAGGTAAACCCGCATAGAGTGAACTGTGTAAGATCAGCTCTTTTAAATCTTCTTTAGTTACACCGTTGTTGAAACAAGCACGTAAATGCATGCGTAGTTCATCTTCGCGGCCTAGTGCCAATAAAATTGCGATAGTCACTAAACTACGGGTATGACGTGGTAAGCCTGGGCGAGACCACACTTCGCCCCATGCATAACGGCTAATAAAATTTTGAAAATCTTGGTTAAAGTCATTTAGGTTCTGCAAAGACCGACCAACATGTTTTTCACCCAAAACTTCAGTCCGCACCTCAATGCCTTGTTTATAGCGTTGTTCATCATTCATTGTGATAGACCTCTATTAAGTTGCATCGGTATGCGCAACAATTGATTTAATAAATACCGCAACAGCAGCAGCGGTCGCTGGAATGAGTAATAAACTAAGAATGGCGGTAAACGACCAATCATTACCGAGTAACACAGCTCCAATCCACGCACCAAATACCGCACCAAAACGCCCAATACCCGTCATCCAAGACACACCAGTTGCGCGGCACTGAGTTGGATAGAAGCGTGCACTTAACGCCGGCATCGAAGATTGCGCACCATTAATGGCGATACCCGCACAAAG
Source organism: Acinetobacter sp. 148 (assembly GCF_031196675.1). Taxonomy (NCBI): domain Bacteria; kingdom Pseudomonadati; phylum Pseudomonadota; class Gammaproteobacteria; order Moraxellales; family Moraxellaceae; genus Acinetobacter; species Acinetobacter sp. 148. Next base: position 37,883 of record NZ_JAVIMT010000096.1, read on the forward strand.
TACCAATACTGCAAGTAAGGTTGAGTTGCCTAAGCTTTGACCGACAGCAATTGCAAATAGACCTGCGGCAAAGTAGAAAATGGCGATAACTCGGTTCGGGTTGAATTTGTCCATTGCCCAACCAATAAACAATGCACTCACCACACCACCGAACTGGAACAAACCGCCAATAAATGCAGCGCGCTCCATCGAAGCACCTGTTTCACGCATAAGTGTTGGTAACCAACTTGTTAGCAAGTAAACAACCACGAGTCCCATGAAGTAAGTCACCCAAAGCAAAACCGTACCTTTGGCATATGGCTTAGAAAACATAATTCCAAAGACATTTTTCTTTTGAACAACTTCTGTTTTTTCTTCAGGCACATGAAATGCTGTCGCATTTTGAATCTGTGCTGGTGCAATATGGTTTAAGATTTTGCGTACTTTTTCTGGATTCTTACCTTTCACAATTAAAAAGCGGTAAGACTCAGGTAACATCAAAATCACTAAAATCATTAAAATTAAAGGTGACCAGCCGCCGAGCAAAAATAAACTATGCCAACCGTAGGTCGGGATAAGCCAACTGCTAATAAAACCACCTGTAGCCATACCCAAGTTGTAGCCACAGAACATACATGTCACGAGTAATGAGCGAATGCGGGTTGGACAGTACTCAGAAAATAAAGTGGTCGCATTCGGCATAGCTGCGCCAAGCCCAATACCTGTCAAAAACCGTAAAACGACAAGACTATCCAAGTTGGTTGCATAAGCAGATGCCAAGGTGAACCCACCAAATACAAGCATCGAAAAGGCTAAAACAATTTTGCGGCCAAAGCGGTCAGCTGTCGGGCCAGAAACTAAAGCTCCAATAATCATTCCACCAAGTGCAGCACTCATCACTGGTCCTAACTGAGAGCGATCTACGCCCCAGTCCTGAGCCAATGCTGGAGCGATAAAACCCATTGCAGCTGTATCAATACCATCAGTAAAAATAATTAAGAAACAGATGATTGCGATCATCCATTGATATTTACTAAGTGGAGCATCATTAATCAGTGCTTGAGCATCGATGCTTTTGCTTGGTGTAGCGTAATCCTGAGACGCCATACTTGCCTCCTTAAGGCCAATTCCTTTTAAATTACTAAGCGATTAGATTTGCTGAATAAATCTAGTCAATTCCTGAGTAAATCTTTGTGGTTGCTCAATATTAGAAAGATGAGATGCTTCGAGTTTTGCAAGCTGACTGTTATTAATCGCCTTCTGCATAAATTCGGCATCTGCTACCGTCGTTACCGGATCTTCTGTTCCTGCAATCAGTAGCGTTGGAATTTGGATTTGTGCAATTTCATCTCTTAAATCGGCATACGCTAAAGCGCGACATGCATTGGCATAACCTTGTGCTGGTGTGTTTGCGAGACTTTGAATCGTCGTTTGTGCAACCACGTTATGTTGATAGTCGAAGTTTTCACTAAACCAGCGGGTATGCGTGGTTTTTACCAACTCAGCTAAACCATTCTGTTCCACAGAATCAGCACGACTTAACCAAGCCTCTGCCTGACCAATTTTGGCTGCCGAGTTCGCAACAGTAATACTTACAAAGCGCTCTGGATGATGAATACCCAACCAAAGCCCTGTAATTCCGCCCATTGATATGCCGCAAAAATGAGCTTTTTCAATATTCAAGGCATCTAAAATATCAACAACATCTTCAGCTAAGTTTTGCAATGTGGTGTCACTAATTACATCACTTTCGCCATGACCACGTGTGTCGTATGTAATGACATTAAAATGACTTTTTAATTCATTCAGCTGAGGTTGCCACATACCATGGTCTGTTCCTAATGAATTAGAAAACATAAGCACAGGAGCATCTTTTAGACCATCTGTATAAACTGCTAACTGTTTTCCTTGACGATTGCTAATAGTCTGTTTCACTTTGACTCTCCTTGTGCTTCTTTCAAAACCGCATCAATCTGTTGCTGAATATTGCCTAAATAGTTTTCTGGTTTGAAAATATTCCTTATCTCTTCTTGGCTAAACTGCCCTTTTATTTCATCTAGTTGGCTAACAACATCAAACAAATGCTCATTTTGTGCTACTGCTGTTTTACATGCAGCTTCAACTAAATGATGAGCATTTAAACGACCAATTTTGGGAGCAAGTGCCATCATCACCGCTTCTGCCATAATTAACCCGTTGGTACACTCAAGGTTCTGTTGCATATGCTCAGCATTAACTTCAAAACCTTGTAGAACTTCACCAGTACGGCTTAATGCTCCAGTACAAAGCTGAAAGATTTCTGGAACTGCTAACCATTCTGCATGCCACGCACCTAAGCTACGTTCATGTTCCTGTACCATGCTTTGATAAATGCTAGACATCAGTGCTGGTACACGATTCGCCGCGGCCAATACGGATGCTGCCGCAACTGGATTACGCTTATGAGGCATGGTCGATGAACCACCACGACCCTTTGCGGTTGGCTCAAACAACTCTGCAATTTCAGTTTGCATCATGAGTGACCAATCCCGTGCCATCTTGCCCGTATTCCCGACAATCATGCCAAGCACACTTGCAATTTCTACAATACGATCACGCTCACCATGCCATGTACTTGTTGGTACAGTCAGATTCAGTTGCTTCGCAAATGCGCTGACCACAAGCGAACCTTGGTCTTGCAATGAAGCCAACGAACCCACAGCACCGCCTAACTGAGCAGTGAGCACACGTGACTTCATAGCTTGTATACGATCTAAATCACGTTTAAATGCAGAAGCCCAACGAGCAAGCTTATGCCCTAAAGTAATAGGTAAAGCTTGCTGTAACCATGTACGCCCAATCATGACTTGATGGCGATATTGTTTAGCTTGTTGTAATGCTGTGGTGTAGCACTGTTGAAGTTGACCTTCCACAATATTCAACGCATCACGGCATTGCAAAATACAAGCTGTGTCTAAAATATCCTGACTGGTTGCTCCCCAATGCACATAACGCGAAGCATCTTCATCAGTATCTTTAACAATTGCCGTAAGCTGTTTTACAAATGGAATTGCGATATTCCCAGCTAAGCCAGTTGCTACCGCCAAAGCCGAAAAGTCAAACTTTTCTAACGCCTGTTCAGCTACTTGGGCAATGGTATTTGCTGCATTTTGAGGAATCACGCCAACTTGTGCCTGCGCTTGGGCTAACGCAACTTCAACCTGAATCATGTAGGTGATTAAAGATGAATCACTAAAGATTTCAGTGACGTCTTTTTGGTAAAACAAGCTGGCATATAACTGGCTCATGATTAGACTCTCTCAATAATCAATGCGATACCTTGACCTACACCAATACACATTGAACACAAGGCATAACGACCGCCTGTTTGTTCAAGCTGGTTTAAGGCTGTGGTCACAAGACGTGCACCTGATGCACCGAGTGGATGACCTAAAGCAATGGCACCACCGTTTGGATTTACCTTGTCAGAATCATCTGGTAAGCCTAAATCACGGGTCACTGCTAAAGCCTGTGCAGCAAAGGCTTCATTCAGTTCAATTACATCCATCTGCTCTAAAGTCAGGTTGGCTTGTTTAAGTAATTTTTTAATCGCTCGTGCCGGAGCAAAACCCATAATGCGTGGTTCTACACCTACGGCTGTTGAAGCAATGATCTTGGCACGCGGTTTTAGGTTGTAAGCCTGAACCGCTTCGTCAGAAGCAATCAGTAGAGCTGCTGCACCATCGTTAATGCCTGAAGCATTCCCCGCAGTAACTGTGCCATCTGCTTTAACCACAGGTTTAAGTTTGCTTAAACCTTCAAGTGTGGTTGATGCACGAGGATGCTCATCGGTATCAATCACAACAGCATCACCCTTACGCTGAGGGATTTCAACTGCCACAATTTCTTTAGAAAAAAAGCCTTTGGCTTGCGCGCTTGCGGTGCGTTGTTGGCTCACCAAGGCAAACTGGTCCTGATCTGCACGATTGATGTTAAACTGTTCAGCAACGTTTTCGGCAGTCTGGGGCATGGTGTCTACACCATACAATTCTTTAAGTTTAGGGTTAATGAAACGCCAGCCCATGGTGGTGTCTTCAATCTTCTGGCTACGGCCAAAAGCACTGTCAGACTTACCCATTACATAAGGTGCACGGCTCATGCTTTCCACACCGCCAGCAATCACCAAGTTCGCTTCACCTGCTTTAATGGCACGGGCAGCAATGGCAATGGCATCGAGTGATGAACCGCATAAACGGTTAATGGTGGTTGCCGGTACTTGATACGGTAAACCTGCAAGCAGTGCTGACATACGGCCCACGTTACGGTTGTCTTCACCGGCTTGGTTGGCACAGCCATAGATCACATCATCGACCTGTTCCCAATCTACATTTGGGTTACGTTGCATGAGTGCTTTGATAGGCACAGCGCCAAGGTCATCGGCACGGACAGGTGCAAGGCCACCGGCATAACGGCCGAATGGAGTACGGATGGCATCGATGATATAAGCGTTTTTTAATGTCATTTCCCTACTTCCTTACCCTTGAGTCGCATCAATCAAAGTTGCACCGGTTAAAGCCTGTAACTCATCAAAGCTAAGACCTTCAACTTTCTCAATCACCTTTAAACCATCTTTGGTCACATCAATTACACACAGGTCAGTGTAAATACGATCCACACAGTGCTTACCCGTCACCGGATAGCTCAGCTCAGCGACAATCTTCGGCTCACCTTGTTTGGTGACGTGGTCTGTAGTGATAAATACTTGCTTGGCACCAACCGCCAAATCCATCGCACCACCTACGGCAGGAATCGCATCCGGTGCACCCGTGTGCCAGTTCGCCAAGTCACCATTGGCTGCCACCTGAAATGCACCAAGCACCGCAATATCAAGGTGACCACCACGCATCATTGCAAAGGAGTCTCCATGGTGGAAAAAGCTGCCGCCTTCAAGCATGGTCACAAACTCTTTACCCGCATTAATCAGTTCAGGGTCTTCTTCACCCGCAGCTGGCGGTGGGCCAAAAGCCAACAGGCCATTTTCAGAATGTAGAAAAACATCTTTGTCAGCAGGTAAGTAGCTGGCAATCTTGGTCGGTAAACCAATACCCAAGTTGACATAGGCACCATCTGGAATATCTTGTGCCACACGTTGTGCAATCTGGTCACGGCTGAGTTTCTGGTAGCTCATGTTATTTCTCCTTATTGCTTACTGTGCGGGCTGTACTTGTACAACATGCTGTACAAAGATACCTGGGGTAATGATATGTTCCGGATCTAATCCACCTAACTCAACCACTTCAGAAACTTGAGCAATGGTGACATCAGCAGCCATGGCCATGATCGGGCCAAAGTTACGTGCAGATTTACGGTAAACCAGATTGCCCCAGCGGTCGCCCTTGTAAGCTTTAATCAGGGCAAAGTCAGCCTTGATCGGATACTCAAGCAC
>NZ_JAVIMT010000097.1:0-4304 GCF_031196675.1 Acinetobacter sp. 148
TTTTTTCAGCATACATCAGTCACGCCTTTTACCTCGTTTAATTTGACATTTATCCTCCGCTTCAACTTGAGATAAAGGCTTCCTATTAGCTAGTTCAACATATATCCTATTATTATCAGCAGCAATTATTTTTTGAGTTTTTTCAATAACATTTGAATCTTTTCTATTTGTGTAATGTCTTACACGTATCATTTCCTCTTCAGAATTTTTAGATTTTGAATTTAACCCCAAAGGATCAATCCACCCTACAGGATTCGGTGCATAAGCATATACATTATCTCCATCCAATAATCCAATAGGATCTTTGGAAATAAAATGCCCTACATACGGTGAATAATAACGATAACGGTTGTAATGAAGCCCTGTTTCCTGGTCGAAATACTGCCCTTGGAAACGGATATTATTACTGATGATCTCAGAGTCTTCAAAGAAGTTAGATTTAGCTTTTTCAGCTTTACATTCACCCCAAGCTTTGTATTCAGCTTTCCAAATGACCGCACCTGTATGATCCGTCATTTCTTGTGGTGTACCCAAATGGTCACGAAGATGAATAATAAAAATCTGTCTCCAATATTTCATTCAATTGATCAGAAAAGATATTGTTATAATCTAAATTTATTCTAGGATTTTTTAAAAATTGATTACTTAAGTCAAATTTAAAATAATCAACAATAATTTCTTGCTTTCCTTTCAAATCAAAAGAAAAATCTCTATCAATATACTCAGAAGGATAAATTTTATAAAAGTACATCAATCAGCCTTTAAAATATTTTATTTTAAATAGTACTTAAAAAGTACTATTTAAATTTTCAAACTATTCAGGCAATTTAACCATATCTCATAATAATATACAATTTCATTGTAAAAATTATCACACTCAAACTAACTAATCATTTTATATGATAATTGCAACACATCAATTCAATAAAAATATTGACAATTCCTCCTCATGATAGTTTTCAATAACCCATTTTTTATTTCCACCAATAATCCAAAAATCCCAATCCTCATCAAAAATATTATCTAAATTTTCTAATACAAACTTAATATCACAAAGAATTGAATATTTATTTAAATTTGACCAGAATACATGAACTTCCTCATGAATCGGCTTCTTCATTAAATATTTTCGTATCATATTCAGCAAGGATTCTCTATCATCCTGAACTATTAATTCCACCTTATCTGTCTCTTTATCTATTACTCCGTAGTTTAAAACATCCAGACCTAAACTTTTAATTGTATTTTCTAAATCAATTGAACTTAATGAAACTCTATTTAATAGAGCTTCATTAAGAAATGAAGGGATAATCATTAAGTATTCCTTTTTAAAAGTGTTACAAATGTTTTTTCATTACCTGGGACTAAAGGGCCAATTAACTGTAATGCACGAGTTCGTGCAGCTTCAAATGAACTAAAATTTTCAACTATTTCTGGTTCCCTTTTAGGGACATTACAATCTTTTTTTGGGGATAATCCTAATGGATCAACCCAATTATTAGGATTCGGCGCATAAGAATAAACATTAAATCCACCCCATAATCCAATCGGGTCTTTACTGACAAACCTACCTACATACGGCGAATAATATCGATAGCGATTGTAATGTAATCCTGTCTCTTCATTAAAATACTGACCTTGAAAACGGATATTATTTGAAATAATTTCACTATTTTCGAAGAAATTCGACTTGGCTTTCTCTGCTTTACACTCACCCCAAGCTTTATATTCAGCTTTCCAAATAATTGCACCTGTATGATCGTTCATTTCTTGCGGCGTACCTAAGTGGTCACAGTGATAGAACCATACATCATCAAACTCTTTACCCTGTTTTTCAGTTTTCCAAAGCGGGTCACGGTGTATGTTATAAGGTCTATCTGACCAATCTGGAGTTTGGTGGAGTTCTATTGGACTTAAATAAACAGCCTGTAGCATTGGCACGAAACTGTCTTTTTCATAGATATAATGCTTGGTCAGTTCCTCTGTGGACTCATAAGCAAGCGTACCGCTATCCCATCCATAAATGATGTTCTGCTCTTGACCTGTATGGTGATGTTTACTCCGCTTTTGAATACGGCGGCCTAAAGCATCATAGCGATATTCTGCCGTATATTGACTATTACGGCTCTTTACCAGACGGCCATAGACATCCCACTCAAGGTTTAAATCACCTTGGCTCATTTTGTTTAATCTTAAGTGCTGTAATTCTTTTCATGCATGCGCTCCTTATCATTAGTAATGAGTAATGATTGGCCCACTTAAAATATATTTCCAAGCACCTTGATATTAGATCTAACTTGACCATTCTCCATTATTGCTAGAGCTGGATGCCCATGAGAACATGGCTGCTCTTTATCCTTATAATGATGCAAAGTATCACAATTTCAATTTAATAAATTAGATAGTTCCACATATATAATCAAAAATCCTTAATTCAATTATATTCATATATTTTTTCTTTTTCTGGTATCCTTCCCAATCTAGAAAGTAAATAAAATCCAGAAAACAAAATTCATCCATAAAATTAAATAAATTTAGAAAAAATTCGTTAGTATTTATCTTAATCACTGGTTCAGATCCAGAAAAATATAAATGTACGCTCTCCTCACTTAATAATTTAAATTTCAAATTTGAGACAATTTTATTTATCACATTATTATCAATTTCATTTGGAAAACTCAATTTTAAAAAGTCTGTATTTGTGATTTCCCAATTCATTTTGCCTGTTGTTCCCTGCCATAAAGGGCTCATAAACTCATTAATTTCATCAGTTAAATGTAATGGTATTGTTGAAAAATCAATCTCATATGTTGTACAAAAATCTTCAATATCTTTAATTAAATTCATAGCTTAAATATCAATCCAGATATATTAAAATTACTAGAAATCCAAGAAATAAAAAATCACCATCTAGCTATTAATTTCTGCCGTTAAAAAGATGCCTGATTGATTGTTGATTTATATACTAATACTTTTCATAATTTACTAGAATAGAAAATAATAGTAAATATTAAGTTCTATTTTTAAATTTTATACAAACTATAACCATCTATTAGCTGGCGATAATTCCTCATATTTTTTTAAATCAGTCTGTTTAATTTTTCCTAAAAATACTGCCTTATTAAATAATTTATGAAATCTAGCTAAAGATTCGGCATCTCCTGCTAATGAGGCATAAAGCATTAAATATTTTTCAATTTCTTTGCTATCTAACTTTATTATTTCATCTATTTGATTATCTAAAATTTCATCAACTTTTTCATATTCTTCCTGTTCCAAAAGCTTATCTATAAGTTGATTAAACTCTTCAAATTTCATAATTAATTACCTCAGTTTATAATCCGATACGCCTTAGATGAAATTGAGACTTTAATCATTACTTCTTAATCTTTAATAGAAAAAAATAGCTTATAAAACAAAAGCCAACCACAAAAAATAGTTTTCCTATGATTGACTTTTCTTTATATAGCCCGAATTTATATATTAATTACTACAGTATGAATCATCTCATAAAGATCGTTTCTTTAAGCTCCACATTATCAATTTCATAATAAAATTGTACACCTCGTCCGTTTTGATACATTCCTTGATTAGGAATTTCAAATGGTATTCCATCAATGAAGTTTTCAATATTTGGAATAAAACCTATTGATGCATATTTTTGATTAGTTGAGATTTGTAGCCATACTACATATTTCTTCAGATCCCATTCCCCCTTGGAAATCTCCTCAAATTTTCTCTTTGCATCCTCAATAATTAAAAGATAAGATCCCTTGATTTCGTGATAATCATTTCTATTAAAAAGTTCGCGCCATTCTCTATTACTCATAACTCATAATCGCCTTTTGGACCGTTAACTTTAAATTTCCCGCTTGGTGTTCCCAAATATGACTTATGACAACGGTTCTTTAATCTTGCTGCCATAGTTATTCTCTGATCAGCTAAAGAAAAATTATCACTATCTAATGTCGCATTTGCTTTATTTGTTCTTATAACTTTTCCTTTATTATCAGTTGTTGAATAAACACCATAAGTATGATAATCACTAACAATTGTTGCACCTCTAGGTATTTGCGGTAGTGCTAATATTGACTTAAATATTCTATCTCCCCTAGCAACGGGAATAGTATGAAAATATTTGCCACCTTTTTCATATATTAACCCACCATATTCTCTAATTAAACGAATTGATTTAGGATTGGTCGAATTTAAAGCAGCCTTAGCTGCAGCATCTGGACAACTATAGCCACCTTGCTTTAGACCAAGAGGGTCAATCTTAGTAATAGGATTCGGCGCATAAGAAT
>NZ_JAVIMT010000097.1:4365-12592 GCF_031196675.1 Acinetobacter sp. 148
ATTCAGCTTTCCAAATAATTGAACCAGTATGGTCAGTCATTTCTTGCGGTGTGCCTAAATGGTCGCAGTGATAGAACCATACATCATCAAATTCTTTACCCTGTTTTTCAGTTTTCCAAAGCGGGTCACGGTGTATGTTATAAGGTCTATCTGACCAATCTGGAGTTTGATGCAATTCTATTGGAGTTAAATAAACAGCTTGTAGCATCGGTACAAAACTATCTTTTTCATAGATGTAATGCTTGGTCAACTGCTCTGTGGACTCATAAGCAAGCGTATCGCCATCCCATCCATAAATGATGTTCTGTTCTTGACCTGTATGGTGATGTTTACTCCGCTTTTGAATACGGCGGCCTAATGCATCATAGCGATATTCTACCGTATATTGACTATTACGGCTCTTCACCATACGGCCATAGACATCCCACTCAAAGTTTAAATCACCTTGACTCGTTTTTTGTCTTACGAGTTGTCCATAAGCATCATATTGGTATTGTTGATCTAGATATTCTTTAACTACGTTATTAACTAAACGGTTATAACCATAGTCTTTTTCTTCCGTAGTTTGTGAATAGCTTTGTGCCTTGTGACTATGATACGAATCTATAATGTTACTGGCGGGGTCAAAACTAAACGTTTCTTTTCCAAGTTTACTGCTCGCTTCAAGTAAACGCCCTATAGGATCGTACTTATAGGCAATATTGCCACGGCGTGTATCTCGAATTGCCGTTAGCTCACCTGTTTTATCGTAGTGATATAAGCGTTCAATCAATTGGTTGGTATGCTAGATAGCATTATTTTTAGTTTGGGCCTGATAACCTTTGTCATGCCCATTCAACATTAATTGCTGAGTTAAGCGGCCTGCTTCATCATAACGTTGTTGTTGGCTAAGACCATTTGCATAGTGGCGTAATGTCTCTCTATGTAAATCATCACGTTCAAAGCTAACAACATCTTCACCATTTAAAGCTACGCCATAGACATGTCCACTTCCATAAGTCAGCCAATCTATTTTCTGTCCATCTGGTCGAATAGTTGTGGTGCGATTATTTAATTCATCATAGACATGGTTCCAGACATAAAAAAGCCCATCAGTTAGATAGGCCATATATTAAAAAATCAAAAAAATAAAATATTATTAATTTTCTAGATCTAAATACCAAATCGTTTCACCCCAAGAGTTATCTTTAATTTCTGGCATAATTTCGCCCTGATTAAAATAACGTTTTTGCATGTCATTCGCTGGGCTATACCATTCTCCAGACTGTGGACAAGATTGACCTGCTTCACAACGTAAACGGTTAGCTTCTCCCTCTATATTTCCATGTTCATCTAGAACCATATACTGGCTTCGAGCATAATCAACTAAGTCTTTTGGATAGTATGGTTTATCTCGATAACTACTGTCATCTATTCGTAAAATAACTGTAATTGCTGCTGCCTCTAATGACCAGTAACCCGGAAACTGACTACTTTTATGACGATCATGATAAGGTTCTCTTTTACTTGCACCATACCATTCATCCATGTAAGCTGACATCAGAGCTGGACGGTGAGCTTCATCCGCCGTAAATACTTTTTCAAGCTTTCTATATGGAAGTTGTCTTAAATAGACTTCCGAGATTTCCCGATCTGGTAACCATGGAGACACTAGCTTATCCAGTAATGCATCTTGCTCATCATTTTCATAAGCCAGAATTTCCATAATTGTTTTTAAATGCTCAGGTTGAGCAAATAAAATAGAGAAACAAACTAACTGTAAAGCTTCCCAATATTCACTTGTAATTAATTCTAAGTGCGGTACTAAATGTCCATCACATTCTGAACTTTGATGAAAATTGATATGATGCTTTGCATAAAGCTGCCAATATTCCACTACCTTTGGAAAAAAGTCAGCAAGTTCTTCTACTGTTAGACCAGCAGAATAACTAAAAAAACACTTTTGAGGTCTCCGCACTAGTTGATCTTTTACCTAACCCTGACTGTTCATTGTACTCAGTCTTTCCATCAAAAATTTTACCAATCTCGCTCCGATTACCTTCAATAGCTTTAGCATCAGAATCTGTCATTCCCGCTAAAAAAGCAAAATGACCAAAAATGCTTCCCTTTGTTTCACCAACTAAATATTTACGACCTTTATGGCTTCCAAACCACAAATGATCTATACCAGTTTGGTTAATATCTTGTTTACGTATTCGGTCACCTGCTGCATTACGCTTTAAACGATCATGTTCTTCTATTAAACGTCCATTATCATTAATTTTACGTAAAGCTTTTCGTCTTTCTTTTGAATAGTAATCCACAATATGCTCAGCAGGCACCCCCGTAGACCAACGCTTTTTTTCGATTGTCTAATTTCTTGACTACGTTTTGTTTTATTAGCAGCAGAACTCTGAACAGTCGGAGCTTTGTCTTTTACTTGCTGCTGTGCTCCACCTCTTTGATGACTTGAAGGTTGTTGAGATGAGTTTTTTCCTCTCCCTGCAACTGTCGTCTGTCTAGGCGGAACTTGACGTGTCGTCTTAGCTGCTGCTGTACTCGGTAATGGTGGATGCATATTCAACATTTGATTAACTGTTTTTTGAATTTCTGCAAATGCAGAATTCATATATTTTGGAGCATCTTTTTTTACTTGCTGAAGCATACGAATTACTTCGTTTACTTTGGGTCTACCCATTACTTGTTTTGCCAACCAAGAATCTAGAACATCTACAAATTCATCGATCATTTTATTGAGTAAAGAAAGACATTTGTTTTTAAGTTGATTCCAATCCATTTCTTTTAATGCTTTTTTAGGATCTATCTTGGCATATTTACGCATAGCATCAAATACACGCTCTGCATTTGCACCACTTCTTGCAAGCTTAAACCCTGCTTTGAATGCATCTCCAAATCCAGAAATACATCCAATTAAAGTTATGACTAAATCTACCCATCCCATTATATTAGCCGGATTTGTAGCTACTAAGATAATCCCCTTAATTAAATCACGTAAATCAAATAATTGTCCTACGACAGGAACGCATCCTAAAATTGCTGTAACAATAATTTGACTAGGCCCCGTACCGCTCCCATCTAGTAAGCCTAAAAACCACTTCCCCACATCATCATCTGCTTTTTTTAACTGCTGAGGTGTTACTCTTTGTGTTACAGGTTGTTTAGTTGCTTTTGCTGGTACAGAAGGTAAAGTCGCCATTAAATATCACCTTCTTGATAACTACGCTCGGATTCAGCTTCGTCATCTGTTATATCTTGCGTATGCATTTCTTCAATTTCATCATCAAAAAAATTATCTTTTAGATAAGCATTGTATGTATCAGAAAATGTTGCCCTCGCAGATAACACATCTTCTTCAGTACGTATTTTTTGCTCAGCAATAGGATTTTTCAAAAGATCTATAAAATGCTCAGGTTTAACTCTAATATCTTCACCATATAAAACTTTGGCTTTCTTACCTAACTCGATATTGTCAATTTTAGCGTAACCATTTGCATCCAACATACCTTTTTTACTGGTCCCATCTTCAAATAAAAGTTCATATGTTGCTTGTTTTACAGGAGATAAATCTTCATAAACATAATTAAGCTCTATTGAACCCGTATTTTTTCCTATTGCTGGCAAAGCAGGCAAAGTAGCAGAAGCACTTCCTCCCTCCATAAACAAATGCTGCCCAGCCTTCACCTCAAACTTGCCACCAGTGACAGGAAAAATTCCCGAGCCATTAATCTTGATTTGAGATCCACCCGCCGTGATAACGATTTCTTTAGAAGCACTAATTTCAATTTTGTCTTCAGTTGAAATAATCTGAACAGCTTTACGGGCAATTAAATCAGCTTCATCGCCTTGCGCCTGTATTTCGACTTTACCTTTGCCTGCATACAGTCTCGCCCCTTGTTGCGCTGCAAAAAGGCTAATCTTATTTTAGGCATGTGCAATCAAGTTCTTTTGAGTAGACAGATTGATGCTATCTCCAGCACTTTGAGTGAGCTGACCATTTGTACTGAGGTGTATATCTTCATTACTACTTACAGCAATACTTTTTGGAGATGCCAGCAGCAACACTGCTGATTGAAACTCAGCAGCCTTTTTAGGATCTTCTTGTTTGAGAACTTCTAAAAAAGTCTGAATATTCTCAAGCATATCTAACGGGTCAGTTTGCTGATTTTTAGCAACTTCACTGAGTGCCTTGGCATTGTTGAGACCACCTTCGATTTGTTGCTTGGCCTCATTTGCATCAAGGTGGTCTCCTTTGGCATTATCCTGTTTATGGGTAGATACCAATAAGCCTTGCCCCGCGCGTAAAGCTCCCCATTGGTCCGTACGCAGTTCAAATCCTTCTCCGCAGTCTTCACTTTCCGCTTTATCTTTAGGATGGCTCAATTTCCCGAGATTCAACTGACTTGCACCATGACTGCTTTGTAGCTGGGTACTAATTTGTCCCGGGGTATCATCAAATCTAAGTTGCCCAAACCCACCACCTGAGACTTCTTTAGAACGGATATCACTCAGCTTTTTAGTATCAGGAAGCTTACCTTAGTTATCAAATTTGGTTGGATGGCGCTGGGCCTCATGAATTCGGCCCATTACAAATGGTCGGTCGATATCGCCATTAAAGAAGTCAATAACGACAATCTCACCGATACGCGGTAAAAACCGCGCACCATAACCTTCTCCAGCCCACGGCGTTAGAACGTCAATCCAAGCTGAATCGGTGTCATTGTTTTTGGTTCCTGCTCCACCATTATGGCTATGGTCATTACTACGCGTAAATAGGAAGCGGACTTTAATACGCCCCCACTCATCTACATAGATTTCTTCACCTTCAGGACCCACCACTTTTGCGCGTTGTGGATGAGTGACTGGACTATGAATTTGCGGGTTATAAGCTGGTGTTGTTGGAATATGACGACGTTGTAAAATCAGTTGATTCGCTTGGCGTTCATCACTGTTCTCGGGGTTTTGTATTGCCCAGTTACTTTGCGCCAATAAACCATTGATTTGATCATTCAGATCTTTAGGTAAGTTGTTCTGATTGAAAAAACTTTTAGAGATAATCAAAAAACTTCTATCTGTGCTTTCATGCTGATCTATTTCTGGATGTTCATTTAATTCGAAATAGTAGCCCACATAGGCACGTGAACTGTTGTTTGTGCAATAAACCGCTTAGCCTGTGCCTCGTAGTAATTGCGGAGGTTCTGGTTTAATCGTTCAACTTGTTGATTTCCAGATTTAGTAACCCCATCCTCACCCTTTAAGTCACCAATCCATGCAGGCGAATAGTTCCAAGCTTGCTCCAAGCCAAGTGTAGCATTGTCATAATGTTCACTATGCTGATGCTTACTTTGAACACTTCCAATCCCTTCTTCTTGTTCTAATATTTCTGCTTGCCAACGTTGTATATGCATAACGTTAGGTTGAAGAGAACGCTCGGCAGTTAAGCGAGTCATGCTGTCGTATTGTTCCACCGCACTACTACGGTGGTAACGAATCGTTTTACGGTCTAAAGGCTGATATTGACTATTGGCATCAATTAACCTGAGTTTCTGAGCTTGAATAGATGTATCTGTACTTGGAACAATATGCTGAGCTTCATCAATGAGCCAACTGATATTTTCACTACGAAGTAAGCGTGTAAGGAAATTCCAGTCACTTTCGTTATGTTGCATCACAAAAGGACGCACATCATAAGTTTGTGTTAGACCGCTTAAATCTAAACTTAAACTTGCAGCAAATAGCGGATTTTTAGTTTGCCATTCTTTAAATAGTATTTCCCATATCTCAACCACGCTTTTATTCATAAATACACGTGAATTACGGCGATATTTCCATAATGCAGTTGGATCTTCTAAGATCAGCTTATATAAAGTTAGACTTCCATCTGATTGGCCCTGTTGAGCATGAGTAATAATGCCTGTAACGCGAGTTAATTCACCTCGCTCCGTCACAATATCTACAGCAGCCTGAACACCAATAAAAGATTTAAGTTGAATCGTTGCATTTGTCGATAGGCATAAAAGTTCTGCTTTTAAACCATCATTGAGTGCATGTACACCATCAATTCTTTGCAGAAATACTTGGTCATTCAATATCGGAGACGTAAATTGAACATGAATAGCACGTTTCTGCGGGCTAATACCCAAACTATCTAAAACTTGATGAATACTGTTCAACATCTTTATATGACTAAATTATATTTTGCAGTATTTTATAAAATACATACAAATCTGTCTATTTCATTAGCAGTGAATTTTAAGTGTAAGAGACACTTCTTATCAGTGCATAAACAATATTTTCGAAACTTAAATATAATGAAAATAATGTTTAATTTTATATATTAAGCTTAATTTTTAGCTTATATTTTTTTTAAAATAAGATAAAGAATCTATTACTTAACAAGATAGAGGTAACAAAAAACAATACTTGTCAATCTTTTGTTTTTTATATTCTTTTTTCAAAATTAATTAAAAAATTTCTTATATCTATAAATCTAGGTAGAAAAATTCTTTTATTGAATGTTTAGTTTAAAATATTTATATATTTCAAAAGACTAATTAATTTAATCTTAGGGAAAAGAGTCATCAATATTGAGTGTTCTAAGTTGTCTGTAAACTTTATTGACAGCCATGTTTTTATAGTTAATTAGGGTTTGATAGGCGTGTGAATAGGTATTTTTAGTCTCGTAAATAGCTTTAGATAATAGATAGTTGAGTCCTGTTAAATTAGTATGTAAATAATAAGTACTTTAAAACTATTTCATAAAAACTGTAGATGAATCTGAATATAAGAGGACATTTAATGAAGAACTTTCTCACCAAGAAAATGTACGCAACTAGAGCTTTATTTTTTGCTGTAGGTGTTATGGCTTTGAATGTTTCCCCTATTGTTATTGCTACTACTCATGCAGCGACAGAACAAAAAATGGATAATTTATCGACTACACTTTCATTAATTTTTGCAGATAAACCCATAGAAGCTTCTTTATTTAGCCCTCAATTTTTAGGACAAGTTCCCATCACACAAATTCAAAAAATTGTTGATGATTTAAAAGTCTCTTTAGGCGCTCTTAAAAGTATTAATGTTTCAAATGGCTCTGGAACTATGGATTTCGAAAAAGGAGAATTACCCGTTTCAATTAGCTTAAATGAGCAAGGACAAATTAGTACTCTTTGGTTTAGTGCGCCTCATTTTAAGACAATAAGCCTAGACGAAATGGTTAAAGGTCTACATGAAAATGCAATCGGTAAAACCTCTCTTTTAGTTATTGTAGATAACAAGCCTGTGGTTGTAGAAAACGATAAAACCCCTATGGCTGTCGGTTCGACTTTTAAATTACTGGTTTTAAAAGCTTATGAAGATGCAATAAAAAAAGGCGAATTAAAAAGAGAAACTATTGTTTCTTTAAAAGAAAAGAATCGCTCATTGCCAACTGGAGTTTTACAAAACTTGCCTGCTGGTACGCCTGTAAATCTCGAACTTCTTGCGCAGTTAATGATACAAATTAGCGATAATACAGCAACCGATAGCTTGATAGAGGTATTAAAGAAACCTCATATAGAAGCGTTGTCA
Organism: Acinetobacter sp. 148; assembly: GCF_031196675.1. Classification (NCBI taxonomy): domain Bacteria; kingdom Pseudomonadati; phylum Pseudomonadota; class Gammaproteobacteria; order Moraxellales; family Moraxellaceae; genus Acinetobacter; species Acinetobacter sp. 148. The sequence continues at coordinate 11,932 of NZ_JAVIMT010000097.1, forward strand.
CCTAGAAATTCTCCTCTGCTGACGACACGAGAGCTATTTCAACTGATTGACCCAAGTAATGAAAAGTTCAGAAATAAGTTTAAAACAGGAACAAAGTCGGCTCGTCTAAAAGCACTCGCTGAACTAGACAAACTGCCGCTACCAAGTGTGAGTAGCATTGGAAAATTGGCTACTTGGCAAGATGCTGAATGGTATATGTCAGCCAATGAGATTTGTCCTCTTCTTGAAAGTGTTCAAGATGCTCCTGCTCTGAACAGTTCTTTAAATCCACTTTTTAAAAATTTAAATTGGCAAAAGATTGGTTTCAAAGGTGGTTCTGAATACGGCGTGATTAACTTTTCCGTGATTGGAAAAACTCAAAAAGGCCATAAAGTTTGTGCTGTATTTACCGCAAATGGAAATGAGCCACAGCCTGAGTCAAAACTAGCCATATTATTTACAGGCATACTTCAAGCTGTTGATTCTATGAATCATTAAGAGTAAAAGCCCATCATGATTAGAAGGTTTTTTAGCACCTCCTTATGATGGGCTATTTTGATTTAGAGTTATTCAAAGAATAATCGTAAAAGTATTTTAATTAAACTGAACAATAGATAGAAATTCGCTATAAATATTAATCTATTTATAAAAGATGCTAAAAATGAACCGTACCGGGTTTGTC